>NZ_VFML01000002.1:900000-1148694 GCF_006715045.1 Amycolatopsis cihanbeyliensis
CGAGCACGTGCTCGGGCAGGTGGACGACGGGATGCGGGTCGCGCGCAGGACGCTGAACCTGTTCCGGCCGAGCGTGGGCGCGTTCGCCGTGGGCATGGGGCAGGCCGCGCTGGACGCCGCCGTGGCGCACACCCGCACCCGGGAGGCGTTCGGCAAGGCACTGCGCGAGTTCCAGGCCGTCTCGCACCAGCTCGCCGATGTGGCCACGCGGCTGAAGGCGGCCCGCCTGCTGGTGCATTCGGCGGCCGAGGCCTACGACTCGGGCACCGCGGACGTGGCCTCCGCGGCCGCGATGGCGAAGGTGTTCGCCACCGAGGCCGCGCAGCAGGCCGTGGATGTGGCGATCCAGGTGCACGGCGCGCGGGCGCTGGAGCAGGGGCACCTGCTGGAACACCTGTACCGGGAGGTGCGGGCGCCGCGGATCTACGAGGGCGCATCGGAGATCCAGCGGGAGATCATCGCGCGGGACCTGTTCCGGTCCTGACGCCCGTTCCGGTACCGCCGGTTACCGACTTTCGGCCGTTGATCAACATCTTCCGAGCGCAATACGCTGCACTGCGGGTGATCCCCGACTTTCTCCCCGTCCCCAAGGGTGTGATCCGCAGTGCCGTTCTCCGCAACACGTCGCAGCAGACGTGCGTCCCTTTCCGCGCTCACCGTCGCCACGGCCGTGGTCGCCACGCTGGGTGTGCAGGTGGCGCAACCGGCCGCCGCGCAGGCGAACCCCCACTGGCCCTCCCCGGAGCAGGTCGTGGCGCCGATCGATCCGCAACGTTGGGAGAATCCCGACGACATGACCTGGCAGGACCTGCGTCCGGTGCCGGGTGTCGACTGGTCGGACCCCAACCGCGAGCCCACCGAACGCACCTTCCGCGCCGCGCTGGTACTGGCCGACTACCAGGACGTGGATTTCGCCGTGACCAGGCCGACCGGCAGCGACATCTTCGGCAACCCGCGGATGAACGTGGGCGTGCCGCGGGAGAACGTCGCCGGGTTCTACCGCGACTTCCTGAACCAACCGCAGCCGCTGAACCACCGGCTGACCATGCACGGCTACTGGATGGAGACCTCGAACGGGCGCTACGGCGTCACGCTGGACTCCTTCGGCGCCTACCGGCTGCCCGGTAAGAAGCACGAGTACGGGCTGAACGAGTGGAACCAGCAGGAGAACTGCCCCTCCGGCGACGACTGCGGCCGTGACCTGCGCGCCGACGTGTTCGCACCGTGGAGGGCCGAGCACGGCGAGGACGTCGCCGAGGACTACGACGTGGTCTTCGTGCTGACCGCGGGCAACGACGAGTCCTCGACCTGGCAGGAGTTCGGCGAGATGCGCTTCGCCGACTGCGAGTCGATCCCCGCGGAGTTCGGACCGCCGGATCCCGCTCTGCCCAAGTGCTCCACCACCCGGTACGTGCCGTGGACCTCATGGGGCGCCGCGGCCAACCACTGGCCGAACGCGCGTGGCCGGAGCACCACGCAGGCCGAGAGCTCGGGGCTCGGCACCTTCTCGCACGAGCTCAGCCACGTGCTGAGCATCGGGGACAACTACAACAACCCGTTCGGTGACCCGCCGCGGCGCAGCTACACCGGGCCGTGGAGCATGATGAGCCGCGGCTCGTTCAACGGGCCCGGCGGCCCGCACACCCGGTATCACGTGCCGGCGACGCAGGGCGGTTCGGTCGGCGTGCACCAGACGTTGCGGGACAAGCTCCGGCTGGACGCGGTCGGCGAGGAACACGTGCTGCGACTGTCCAGGGAGGCACTGAAGTCCTCGGGTGTCGCGGTGATCACGGTGACCGCCCGCTCGGTCCCGATGGGCGTCGAGGGGAGGGACGGCCTGGTCGGGGTGAACGTGGCGATGGAAGCCGACCGCGGCCCGGCCTGTGACCCCGGCGAGGATCCGTTGTGCGACGGCGGGGACTTCGACAACTACACGCTCGAGGTCATCGACCGGATGGGCTATGACTCCTTCGTGCCGGACGCCGGGGTGATGCTGGCCAAGACCAAGGACCAGGACCGGGCGCCGTTCGTGTGGACCGTGGACGCCAACCCGCAGGACATCCGCACGGTGGATTTCGTGCGGCCGGACGGGACCAAGCAGTACATGACCATCGGTGACTACCGGCAGCTTTCCGACGCCCTTTTCCACGCGGGAACCCGCTCCGGCAGCGAGTTCGAGTACGTGGACGAGGCCAACCGGCTGCACTTCTACATCCTGGACGTCCAGCGCGACGACACCGGGGTACTCAGCTACCGGCTGGCGGTGCGCTCGCTGGACGGTTCGGGGCCGCACACCCGCGATGTCGCACTGCGGTCCGGTCGCCCGGTCGGCAAGGTGCCCGCGCGGGTGGCCACCTGCCGGTTCCCGCTCGCCAACACCGGCACGGTGCGGCCGGTCGGCGGTGAGCAACCCGAGGACGTCACCCCGTACGTCTCCTCGGACGTCTACCGGCTGTCCGCCTCGGTGTCCGGGCGCGGCTGGAGCGCCACCCTGCCGAGCGAGGTGGTGGACGCCGAGGCCGGCTCGACGGTGAGTGTTCCGGTGCACGCGGTCCGCGACCCTGCCGGTTCCCCGTGGGCGACCGTCCGCCTCGAGGCCCGCTCGGAGAGCGACAACAGCGTGGTCGCCCGCTCCACCTGCCGCCTGTCCATTCTGGACACCTTCCCCTGGCGGTAACCCGCCGCCATCCTACGAGTGACCGGTTCCCTGCATCTTCCGCGGGGAACCGGCACTCGGAGCGGCAGGGTGGCGGCGGTTCTGGGCGGGGATCCGGGCGATGCCGAGGGCGGAATGCACCGCGGACTCGGCCAGTACGGCCAGCTCCGCGCGGTCGGCGGCCTTGCCCGGCGCGATCTCCGGGCAGACGAACAGCTCCAGCACCAGGCCGCGCAGCCGGGCCACCCGGCGCAGCGACTCGACCAGCGACTCGGGGCCGATGAAGGACGGCTGCGTGGTCTCCCTGCCGTCGGCGAGCCGGTAGCGCAGCGCGAGCGGGCGTACCGGGACGCCGCCCTCGATGGCCGCCTGGAAGGTGGCGGTGGTGAACCGGCCGGATCCGCGCCCGCACCAGGTCGTGCCCTCCGGGGTCACGCTCACCAGCGACCCGGAGCGCAGCGCCTCGGCCAGCTCGCTGATCGTGCCGGGGAGGGTGCGCAACCGTTCCCGGTCGAGGAAGATGCTGCCCGCGCGGGAGACCAGCCCACCGAGCACCGGCCAGCCCGCGATCTCCCGCTTCGCCAGCGCGCGCATCGGGCGCAGCGTGTTGATCGCGATGATGTCCAGCCAGGAGATGTGGTTGTTGACCACCAGCGCGCCGCGGCCTTCCGGAAGGTCGCGCAGGTCGTCCCCGCCGTGTACCACCAGCCTGATCCCGAAGGCACGCAGCACACCGCGGAACAGCGTCCGCACCGACCGCCGCCGTGCCGCGGGTCCGAGCAGGAACAGCACGGGGGCCAGCGGCAACGCCCCCAGCACCACACCGGCGGCGGCCAGCAACCGCAGCACCCTGCGCGGGAAGGCGACCGTGGGGGCGCCGGTGGTCAGGCAGGCGGACCCGCAGGGCGATACCGGCATCCAGGCGTGTGTGCTCACGCCTGCGCCCCGAGGAAGTACGTGAGATAGCGGGAGTCGACCCGGTGGAGATCCAGCAGCATGAAGAAGTCGGCGACGCCGAAGTCCGGGTCGTGCGCGGGCGGACCGCAGACCACCGCGCCGAGCCGGAGGTACCCCTTCAGCAGCGGGGGCAGCACGGCGCGCCGCGGACGTTCGATCCCGTCCGCCCGCCAGGGATCGAGCGGCACGACCCGCTCGTGCTCCGCGCCGTAGTGCCTGCGCAGGACGGTGTCCCAGACCCCGGCCGCGTAGCCGCCACCGTCGGCGAGCGGCACCGAGGCGCAGCCGGCGAGGTAGCGGTGCCCGGACAGCAACATGTACCGGGCGATGCCGGCCCACACCAGGCTGACCGCCGCGCCGCTACGGTGCGCGGCGTGCACGCAGGACCGACCGGTCTCCACCAGCGAACCGCGCAACCGGGCCAGCGCGGTCAGGTCGAACTCGGTCTCGGCGTAGAGCCTGCCCGCCCTGGCCGCCCGCTCGGGTGGCAGCATCCGGTAGGTTCCGACGATCTCGCCGCTGCCGTCGTCCCGCACGACGAGGTGGTCGCAGAACTCGTCGAACTCGTCCACGTCCAGGCCGGGCTCCGGCGAGTGCAGGCTCGCCCCCATCTCCTCGGCGAAGACCTGGTACCGAAGCCGCTGCGCGGCGAGAACCTCGGCGTTGTCGTGCGCGACGAGCAGGGAGTACCGGGGCGCACCCGCCGGTAGTTCCACACCCGTCTGATCAGTGCTGACGAGCACCTCGGACCGCGTCATGCCCTAGGTGTACCCGGCACCGACGGACCACGAGGAGTGCCATCCCATGACCGCTCGATGCACAGTCCGTTAACACCCGGTTCGGCCCTCCGCGGTGAGTGCCCGGTTCGCGGGAACGGGGCACTCACCGCGGTCCGGGTGGTCAGCCCTTGCGCTTGGTGACTTCCTCGGTGAGTTGGGGAGCCACCTTGAACAGGTCGCCGACCACCCCGAAGTCGGCGACCTCGAAGATCGGCGCCTCCGGGTCCTTGTTCACCGCGACGATCGTCTTCGAGGTCTGCATACCGGCGCGGTGCTGGATGGCGCCGGAGATCCCGAGCGCCACGTAGAGCTGCGGCGAGACCGTCTTACCGGTCTGCCCCACCTGGAACTGCGCCGGGTAGTACCCGGAGTCCACCGCGGCACGGGAAGCGCCGACGGCCGCGCCGAGCGAGTCGGCGAGCTTCTCCACCACGTCGAACTGCTCGGCCGAACCGACGCCACGGCCACCGGAGACGACGATCGACGCCTCGGTCAGCTCCGGCCGGTCCCCGCCGACGACCGGCTCGACACCGGTGATCTTGGCGGACTTGGCCGGGTCCACCGCGGGCACGTCCAGCGGCTCCTCCGCGGCCGCGCCCTCGGCCTGCTCGGCGTCCACGCTGCCCGGGCGCACGGAGATCACCGGCGCGCCCTTGGCGGACTTGGACTTCACCGAGTACGCGCCGCCGAAGACGGACTGGTCGACGGTGCCGTCGGCGTGCACGTCGACCACGTCCACCAGCAGCCCCGCCTCCAGCCGGGCGGCCAGCCGCGCGGACACCTCCTTGCCCTCCGCGGTCGCCGGCACCAGCACGGCGGCCGGGGATGCCTTCGCCGCCGCGGCGGCCAGCGCGTCGACCTTCGGCGTGACCAGGTAACCCGTGGCGTCCTCGGACTCGGCCACGTACACCTTCGCCGCCCCGTAGGACGCCAGCGCCTCCTTGACCTTGCCGGCCGTACCGGCGGTGCCCACCACCACGGCGGCCGCCTCGCCGAGCGCCCGTGCCGCGGTCAGCAGTTCGTAGGTGACCTTCTTGACCTCGCCGTCGACATGGTCGACGAGAACCAGTACCTCAGCCATACGTTTCTTCGCTCCTTAAATCCCGCGAGGTCTCTCAGTGCCTGCCTGGAAACGCGCGGAACTCCGCCGCGCGCGCTCCTCCGCTCGCCACCGCAGGTCCCCGCACTTCTCGGGCGCTCGTTCAGATGATCTTCTGGCTGACCAGGTACTCGGCGACCTTGCTGCCACCGTCGCCCTCGTCGTCGACCCGCTGGCCCGCCTGCCGCGGGGGCTTCGGGGCCGACTCGACCACGGACGACCAGGCGTTGCCGAGGCCGACGGCACCGGCGTCCACGCCGAGGTCGGCGACGGTGAGGGTGTCCACCGGCTTCTTCTTGGCCGCCATGATGCCCTTGAAGGAGGGGTAGCGCGGCTCGTTGATCTTCTCGCCGACGCTCACCAGCGCGGGAAGGGTGGCCTCGAGGTGGGTGATGCCCTCCTCGGTCTCCCGGTCCGCCTTGACGGTGGAGCCCTCCACGTTCAGCACCCGGACGTGGGTCAGCTGCGGGATACCGAGCAGCTCGGCCAGGACCGCGGGCACCGCGCCGCCGCGGCCGTCCGAGGCCTCGTTGCCCGCGATGATCAGGTCGTAGCCTTCGACCCGGCCGATGGCCGCGGCGATGACCCTGGCGGTGGCCAGCACATCCGAGCCGTGCAGCGCCTCGTCGGAGACGTGGATGGCCTTGTCGGCGCCCATCGAGAGGGCTTTGCGGATGGCGTCGGTCGCGCGGTCCGGGCCCACCGAGACGACGGTGACCTCGCCCTCACCCGCTTCCTTGATCTTGAGCGCTTCCTCGACGGCCTTCTCGTTGATCTCGTCGAGTACGGCGTCGGCGGATTCACGGTCCAGGGTGTGGTCACCAGCCGTGAGCTTGCGCTCCGAATAGGTGTCCGGCACCTGCTTGACCAGGACGACGATGTTGGTCATGGGGCTTGTTCGACCTCCCGATGATGGAGCGCTGCTAGCCATTACTGGCCAGTAGATTAGGGGTAACCGGCCCGGTTGGCGCGCCGAGGTGATCGCATTCACCTGGAATGGCGAGTTATTGAGACGATAGTCCCGTTTATTCTACGGCCACCGGCCGGTAACAGGGGGATGGTCGCTACCTCCGGTGTGTCACCACACCCGTTCGGACGCACGGGACTACTTCAAGTGGGTGTAACGAGTTAACCTGCCGAACGTGCCCGTAGCAGTGATCACCGATTCGACCGCCTGCCTCCCCGAGCAGCTCGCTGCTCAGTGGGGAGTCGCGGTCGTGCAGGTCCAGATCCGCGTGGGTGACCGGACTGACGACGAGAACCGGTTCGACCGTGCCGAACTGATCGAGTCGTTGCGTGCGGGTGAACCGGTTTCCACCGCACCACCCGATCAGGGTGCGTTCTTCTGGACCTATCAGCAAGCAGCCAGCCAGGGCGCGGATGCCATCGTCAGCGTGCACATCTCCGGCCGGATGTCCCAGACGGTGGAGGCCGCGCGAGCGGCGGCGCAGCAGGTCCAGATACCGGTGCACGTGGTGGACAGCGCCACCACCGGGATGAGCCTCGGGTTCGCGGTGCTCTCCGCGGCCCGCGCGGCGGCGGCCGGGGCGCACACCCGCCGGGTCATCGAGGTGACCGAGTGGCGCTGCTCCGCCAGCACCGAACTGATCTACGTGGACACCCTGGAGTACCTGCGCAAGGGCGGACGCATCGGTGCCGCGTCCGCCTTCGTCGGCACGGCGCTGTCCCTGAAGCCGCTGCTCACCGTGTACCGCGGCGAGGTCGCACCGGTGACAAGGGTGCCAGGGGCCAAACGCGCGCTGGCCAAGCTGACCGACCTCGCGGTGGAGCGGGCGGGTCCCCGTCCGGTGGACATGGCGATCGCCTGTGCCGCCCCCTCCGCGCGGGAGATGGCGGTGGTGCGGCAGCTCCGCGAGCAGGTCCGGGACCTGCGGGAGATCACCCTGGTCCAGGCCAGCACGGTGATCGGGGCGCATGTGGGCCCCGGCGCGCTCGGCATTACCGTAGCGCCTGTCCTGTGACCGGCACTGGCGGCGGCGCCCGCACGTTTGGATGATTGCGGTATCGGACACGAGCACCGGAGGTCTCGAGATGCCATCACTGTTCAGCAAGGCGGCCAAGCTCGCCGCTTACGCCCGGAGCCCGCAGGGCCGCAAGGTCATCAACCAGGCCAAGGAACTCGCCAACGACCCCCGCCGCCGCGCGCAGGCCAAGGAGATGCTGAACAAGCTGCGGGACCGCACCGGTGGCAAGGGCGAAGGCAACCCTCCCCCGCCGCCGCGCTGAGCGCACCGGCAGGGCGCCCGCCGGACGTGGGCCGTTAGGGTCCTGACGTGAGCACCCCATCCACCGAGGCGGCGGCGCGGGCGGCGACGCTGCACCTCAGCGGTGAGCGGACCGTCCCCGGCATCCCCGAGGAGAACTACTGGTTCCGCCGGCACGAGGCCGCTTACCGTGCCCTGCTCCCGCACTGCGCGGGCGCCACCGTGCTGGAAGCCGGCTGCGGTGAGGGCTACGGCGCCGGGATGATCGCGCGGGAGGCGGCAAGGGTGCTCGCCGTGGACTACGACGAGCAGGCGACGGCGCACGTGGTCGACCGCTACCCACAGGTCTCGGCCGTGCGGGCCAACCTGGCGTTCCTCCCGGTCGGCACCGGCGCCGCGGACGTGGTGGCGAACTTCCAGGTGATCGAGCACCTGTGGGACCAGGAAGGGTTCCTCGCCGAATGCCTGCGGGTGCTCCGGCCCGGCGGGAAGCTACTGGTCACCACCCCGAACCGGCTGACCTTCACCCCGGACTCCGACACCCCGCTGAATCCGTATCACACCAGGGAACTCGCACCGTCCGAACTGGACGATCTGCTACGGGCGGCCGGGTTCGAGGTCGAGCTGCTGCACGGGCTGCACCACGGACCGGCGCTACGGGAGCTCGACCGGCGCCACGGCGGCTGCATCATCGACGCGCAACTGGAGGTCGTGATGGGCTCCCTGCCCGGCCAGGCCGACTGGCCCGCCGACCTGTTGGCGGACGTCACGGCGATCGGCGCGGACGACTTCCGGATCGACGGCGAGGAACCGGACACCAGCCTGGACCTGGTCGCCGTGGCGGTGGCCCGGTGAGCGGCTCCGAGGGCCTGTTCCTGAACTGAACTTGCTGCTCGAGGCAAGCGGAAGAACTCGCGCGGCGCAGCCCACGGGCGGCGAGGCCGGGCGCACGACCTGCGAAGGTGGCGATGATGACGAAGTCCGAGCCCGGCCGAGCCGACCGTGTCGCGAGTTTGGGAGCAAGCACCGAGGGTACCTTCTGCCTGGTACTGCACAGCCACCTGCCGTGGCTGGCACACCACGGCTCCTGGCCGGTCGGCGAGGAATGGCTCTACCAGGCGTGGGCGCATTCCTACCTGCCGGTGACGGACCTGCTGCGCCGCTTCGCCGAGGAGGGCAAGCGGGATGTGCTCACCCTCGGGGTCACCCCGGTGCTGGCCGCGCAGCTGGACGACCCGTACTGCCTGCGTGCCTTCCACGAGTGGCTCGGCAACTGGCAACTGCGCGCCCGGCATGCCGCCACCCTGTGGCAGGGCGAGGAACTGCTCAGCGCGTTGGCCACCGACGAGTACCGTGCCGCCTCGGGCGCGTTGCGCGATTTCGAAACTCGCTGGCGACACGGCTTCTCCCCGATCCTGAGATCCTTAGTGGACTCCGAGGTGGTCGAACTGCTCGGCGGCCCGCTCGCGCATCCCTTCCAGCCGTTGCTGGACGAGCGCCTCCGCGCCTTCGCGCTGCGCGGCGGGCTCGCCGACGGCCTGCTCCGCGTCGGCCACCGTCCACAGGGGATCTGGGCACCGGAGTGCGGTTACGCCCCGGGGATGGAGGACGGCTATGCGGCGGCCGGGGTGGGGCACTTCCTCGTCGACGGGCCCTCGCTGCGCGGGGACACCTCGGCCGCGCGCACCGTCGGCTCCTCGGAGGTGGTGTGCTTCGGCCGGGACCTGGAGGTCACCTACCGGGTGTGGTCGCCGAAGGCGGGCTATCCCGGCCACTCCTCCTACCGTGACTTCCACACCTGGGCGCACGAGGTCGGGCTGAAGCCGTCCCGGGTCACCGGCAAGCAGGTTCCCCCGCACGAAAAGGCGCCCTACGAGCCGGCACTGGCCGCGGACACCCTGCGGCTGCACGTCAAGGACTTCGTGGACACCGTGGTCACCCGGTTGCGCGAGCTGCGCGAACGGCACGGCAGGGAGTCGCTGGTGGTGGCCGCCTACGACACCGAACTGTTCGGGCACTGGTGGCACGAGGGCCCCGCCTGGCTGGAGGCGGTGCTGCGCGCGCTGCCGGAGGCCGGGGTCCGGGTGACCACGCTGCGCGGCGCGCTGGCGGCCGGTCACCTCGGCGGCCCGGTGGACCTGCCCGCGTCCTCATGGGGCTCAGGCAAGGACTGGCGGGTCTGGGACGGCGAGCAGGTCGCCGATATGGTGCGGGCGAACGCCGGGCTGCAGGAACGCCTGCTCCCCGCGCTGGACGGGATGGACCGCACGGTCCGCGACCCGGCACGCGACCAGCTGGTCACCGAGGCGCTGCTGTCGTTGTCCAGCGACTGGGCGTTCATGGTCACCAAGGACTCGGCCGCGGACTACGCCCGCCGCCGCGCGCGGGTGCACACCGAACGCTTCGACGAGCTGGCCGGGCTCCTGCGCGCGGGCCGCGGGGACGAGGCGGTCCGCCGCGCGGCGGCCCTGCGTGCCGAGGACGGCCCGTTCGGCCGCCTCGACGCCCGCGACCTTCGCTGAACACCCCAGCGTGTTTGCCGCCCACGCGCACGAGTTTGCCGCCCACGTCGGCGAGTTTGCCGCCCACGTCCGCGAGTTTGCCGCTCATGCGCCCGAGTTTGCCGTTACGGTGCGCCCGCCCGCTCACCTGCCGAACCGGTCAGGCTGTCCCGTGGGTGCACCGGTTCGGTCGCGATGGCGACCCCCTGCAACCTGCTGGCCCGCAGGAACGGGTAGTTGGCCTCGCCGTGCGCGCCACCGCTGAGGCCGGTGCCCCCGTGGGTGGACAGGTACGGCACCGTCGCCAGGTGCGAGTCGTTCACCTTCAGCAGCCCGCCGTTGGTGACGGAGGCGACGAACCGGTCGATCACCCGCTCGTCCCGTGCCCACAGCGAGTTCCGCAACCCGTACTTGTTGCCGTTGACGAAGGTGATCGCCCGTTCCAGCAGGGAGTCGTCCGGGGCCTCCTCCGGCACGACGACCGAGAGCAGTGGGTAGAAGGTCTCCTCGCGGACCGCGGCGAGTTCGCGGGCGCCCTCGAGCCCGTCGACCCTGATGACCGTGGGTTCGAGGAACAACCCCTCCGGATCCGGGTTTCCGTCCAGGCCGATCCGCTCCCCACCACACACCTTGGCCGCGCCTGTGGCCAGCGCGTCCCCGAGGCAACGGAAGAACGCCGTCGTCCGGAGCACGGGGCTGAGCATGGTGTGTTCCTCGTCCGGGTCGCCGGGCCGCAGCTCGGCCGCGGCGGCCCGCACCCGCGCCAGCAGATCATCGGCGATGGCCGGATGCGCGAGCACGTACCTCGGCACCATGCACACCTGACCGGAGGCGTAGAAGGACTCCACGAGTGCCTCGGCGGCCCGGTCCAGATCGGCATCCCGCCAGACCAGCACACCGTCGTTTCCGGCCAGCTCGAGAATCGCTTTCTTACCTTTCTCGAGACACTTCCGCTCCAGCGCGATTCCATTTTCGCTAGAGCCGAAATAAAAAATGGAGTCCACCAGTGGGCTGTTCAACCATTGCGGCATGTGCACCTCGTAGTCGCCGCACAGGATGTTCAACGTCCCTGGTGGCGCCCCGCACGATTCCAGTGCCGGAAGCACGATCTCATGCAGCGCGTAACTCAACGACATCGGACAGGACTGCGGCACCCGCACCACCATCGTGTTGCCCGCGACCAGTGCGAGACAGGCGAACACCCCGGTGAGCGGGGTGTTGAACGGTGGGTCGACACACACCACCCCGTCCGGGTTCCGGCGCAGGACGAGACGTCGTCCCCCGCGCTCCCACTCGCGGTACATCAGCGAGTGGAACTCCTGGAACGCCGTGTCGTCGTACGAACACAACACCGAGTTGAACTGCGCCTCGACCAGGACCCCCGGGCATCCCTCCGCCCGCAGGATCGCCCCCAGCTCCGCCCGCCGGGCGAGGAAGCGGTCCCTGATGACACTCACCATGGCCAGCCGCCGCGCCAGCGGGACGGCCAGCCAGCGCGGCGCCGCGTCCGCCGCGGCCCGCAGTGCCGCCTCGCCGTGCTCCGCTGTGGACAGCGCACAGGAGCCGAGAACATGCCGATGGGCATGCACCTCGTCCTCACCGCCCTCGCGCATTCGCCGCCACAAACCAATGGTTTCCGCCCGCTCCGGCTCGAGCACGGCACGCACGCTGATGCCGTAGGCCCGCTCGGCGGTATCGACCGGTTCACCGCCGATATGGAGCGGATAGTGTCGAACGGCGGATGAGGTCCTGCTTTCCGCTGGAGCGGTATTCGTCATGGTCCTACTTTCGGGTCAATTTTCACCGGGACACCGAGAGGATGTCCGACACTGACGTCATGGAGTTCACTCGACGTATTTTCTTCAGCGGCGCGATGGCGGCACCCCTGCTCGGTCAACTCGGCGGCGGCGCCGCCACCGCCGCGGAAGGGACCGAGGCGGGCACGGCATTCGCCCTGATCGACGGGCTGAGCGAGCTGCGGCTGACCACGCTGGCCCTGGAGCGGCTGCGCGAGGAAGGCATCGAAGTGCAGGCCGTGGCCCCCGCGAGCGAGATCCTCGGCGCGGACGGCAGCACGGTCGAGGGGGTCACGATGCCGCCGGAGTACGGGCGGGTCGTGATCGACCTTTCCGGCCAGCCCACCGACGGTCGGGGCCGGGTGCGCGGCGGGGTCAGGCTGCGCAGCGAGCAGACCAGTATGGAGATCACCGAAGTTCGCGGAGACCTTTCGGACGGCCGGATATTCGCCTTCCTCAAGGTGAACGAGGACTGGGTCGGAGAGGTACCGCTGTACGCGACGGATCCCGCGGCGGTCAGGCTGGACCTGCGGCCCGGGGCACCCACGAAGCCCACCACGCTCCGGGGAAGCGACGTACCGATCACGCCGACCGAGGAGGGACTGGCGGCCTTCGAGGACGCGTTCGGCACCTCGCTGTTCACCGCGACCGATGTGGTGCTGCGCGGTTCCGGGGAGGCCGGCGCCTGGCCGGTGCCATCCTGGCCCGACAACTAGGTTCCCCATCACGAGCTGCGCAGTTCCTCGGGCAGGTCCGAGGATGAGGCCGACTGCAGCCACTTCACCAGTGCGCGGGACAGTTCGGAGATATCTCCGCTGGACAGTACCCGCATGATCGGCAACTCGGTGCCGACCCGCCGCCGCATCTTGCTCACCAGCTCGGCGGCCATCAGCGAGTCCACACCGAGCTGGTCCAGCGGCCGGGTCCGATCGACACGTTCGGGCGCGATCCCGAGCGAGTCGGCCACCATCCACACGATCGTGTCCTCCAGTTTCGGGACGGCCTCTTCCAGCGGTAACCTCCGCAGTTCCGCCAGCAGGTCCGCGACGTCGGTCAGGTCCTCCTCCGCGCCGGTGAGCTCGCCGAGGCGCGGGGTGGTCAGGTGCGGGAACAGGCGCAGCAAAGCCGAATAGCGACGCATGACGATGGCGACCGCACCATCCCTGCCGATCAGTTCGTCGATCGCGGTGAAGACCTCCTCCTGGCCGATGAAGCCGAGGCCGGCCCGTTCGAGCAGCTTGGTGGTGGCCTCGCTACGCGCCACGTAGCCGACCTCGCGGATCGGGCCGAGGGCCACCGCCGTCGCGGGCAGGCCACGACGCCCGCGGTCGCGGCACAACGCTTCCAGCGCGAGGTTGCCCGCGCAGTAGTTGGCCTGTCCCGCGTTGCCGACCAGGGCCGAGGCCGAGGAGTACAGCAGGAACAAGTCGAGCTCGCGGCCCTCGGTGAGCCGGTCCAGGATCATCGCCCCCGCCATCTTGGGTTCGAGGGCTACCCGGAACCGTTCCGGGGTGAGGTCCTTCGAGTTCCCGTCGTCGAGCGCCATCGCGGCATGCACTACGCCGCGCAACGGCTTGCCGGTACCGTCGATGGACTCGATCGTGGCGCGCATCGCGTCCACGTCGGTGACATCGACGGCGTAGGGAGTGGCGGTCACCCCACGGGCGGCGAGCCCTTCCAGGATCGCCGCCGCCTCCGCGGTGCCCGCGCCGCGACGCCCCAGCAGTGCGAGGTGCCGGGCACCGCGCTCGGCGAGCCAGCTCGCGGTGGCCCCGCCCAGCCCGCTGAGTCCGCCGGTCACCAGGTAGGTCGCCGCGGGATCCAGGCGCAGCGGACGGGGGCGCCGCTCCACCGGAGGGGGCTCCTCGAAGGTGATCACCACCTTGCCGATATGCCGGGAGTGCTGCACGGTGCGGAAGGCCTCGGCGATCCGGGCCGCGGGAAAGGCCCGATACGGCAACGGCCGATAGACGCCGTCGCGCACCCGATCGAGCATCTCCCGATACTGCCGGGCGAGCGCCCGCGGCCGGTGCCGGGCGAGTTGGTCGATGTCGACCCCGAAGAAGCTGACATTGTTCCGGAACGGCAGCAACGAGACGTTCTGGTCCAGGTAGATGTCCCGCTTGCCGAGCTCGACGAAGCGGCCACCGGGGCGCAACAGCTCCAGGCTGCGTGTGATGGCTTCCCCGGCCAGCGAGTTCAGTACGACGTCCACGCCATGCCCGCCGGCGGCCTCCCTGATGCGCTCGGCGAAGTCGAGGCCACGTGAGTCGTACACCTGCTCCACCCCGAGCAGCCGGAGGAAGTCCCGTTTCTCCTCGGTACCCGCGGTGGCGATCACGGTGGCTCCCGCGTCCCGTGCGCACCGCAGGGCGGCCAGGCCGACCGCGCCGGCAGCGCCGTGCACCAGCACCGTCTCCCCCGGCTCGAGCTGGGCGAGCTGGCGCAGCCCGTAGTGCACGGTGAGATACGCGACCGGCATGGTGACGGCTTCGGCGTAGTCCAGATCGCCCGGCAGATGCCCCACCACGCTCGCGTCCGCCAGCACGTGCGAGGCGAAGGCGTTCGGCACGAACGCCAGTACCCGATCACCCGGGCGGAACGCGGTCACCTCCGCGCCGACCGCGGCGATGATCCCGGAACACTCGAAACCGAGGTCCGCTCCCAGCATCCCGCCGGCGACCATCCACTCCGGCAGCATCCCCACCGCGAGCAAGGTGTCCCGGTAGTTGATCGCGGCCGCCCGTACCGACACCACGACCTGATGCGGCCCCGGTTCCGGAGCGTCCACCTGGGTCCAGGCCAGCCGGTAGTCGGGGCCACGATCCCGCAACCGCAGGCGATACCCCTCAGCCGAGCCGGCCGGCGCCGCGTGCTCGACCAGCCGGGGGACGAACCGGCCATGCGCGGTCAGGATGATCTCGTCGTCGGGATCGGGATCGAGCAACTCCGCGGTCAGCCGGTCGGCCTCCCCCTCGCCCCTCGGCATGCAGACCCTGCGCACGGTCAGTCGTGGATACTCGCTGGCCAGCACCCTGGTCGCGCCCCAGAACGCGGCATCCACCGGCCGCGAGAGTTCCGCGGGTGGTCCGACCGTGTCCGCGGACCGGCTGACCACCCACAGCCCGGCGGAGGAGTCCACCGCCAACTCGTTGCAGGCCTCGGCGACGGCGCAGGCCACCTGGAACCGGTAGGTGGTCACCGCCGCGGCCGACCCGTTCTCCGCCACCGACTCGCCCAGCAGGAAGACCACCCGCACATCCGGGTCCTGCCCGAACAGCGCGAGCCACCGCTCGGGATCGGTTGCCGGCTCGGCCATGCGGGCCGTGGCACCGGTGGTGTTCAGCCGTTCCACCAGCCGCCGGCCGAGGTCTCGATCAGCCGGATCATCCACCAGCAGGAACCAGCTGCCGCCGCGGCGGGGCGGTTCGATGACGGACGCGGCCGGATCGGCCCTTTCCGCGACGATGATCGAGACGCGATCACCGGGCGGCTGCGCGCAGGCCGTGTCGGACACCGCACGGAAACCGGTGGTGCGCAGCAACTCCGTCCACTGATCCACGGGTAGCAGCGGCGAGTTCGGCCGCAGGTCGCGGTCCTCGGTGACCCAGAACTGCTCGAACAGCCCGAACGGCAGGCACAGCAGGTCGACATCGTGCGGTTCCACCAGCACCAACCGACCACCGGCGCCGAGCAGCCTGGCGAGTCCAGGCAACGTGCGGCGGAGATCTTTCGCCACGTGCACCGCGAGCCCGGCCAGGATCAGGTCGAACTCCCCGTCCACGAACCCCTGCTCGGTGGGGTCCTGATCGAGGTCGAACCGGTGGTACTCCACGAAGTCGTAGGCAGCGAACCGGCTTGCGGCCGGAGCGAGGAACAGCTCGGTGATGTCGGTGCAGACATACCGGGTCCGGTCCCGGGGAAGTTCCGGGAGTACCGCGGCGGTCAGGCCCCCGGTGCCGGCCCCGATCTCCAGCACGCGCAATGGCCTGCTGGAGGGCCAGTTCCGCACCATCGCCCGGACGATCTCGACGGCGCCCTTGTTGAACGGCCGGAGGGTGGGCGCGATGTCGTAGAAATGGGTGATGGTGTCGGCGCCGCTGTCGGGGAAGACCAACTCGATCGGATCGACCTGGCCGGTCAGCACACCGACGAGGTGCCTGCCCGCGCGGGCGACCAGGGTCAGGTGGGTGGCGGCCTCCGGGTAGTCCCACACCAGGTCGCCGAACAACCGCTCCGGCTCGGCCCGGCCGGCCAGTCGCCACCGGGTGCTCCCGTGCAACTCACCGAGCCACCCCAGGTGCCCGTGGTCGTGGGCGAGCACGCTCAGCCGGTCCAGCAGCCGGCCGTACCCGGGCCGCACCCCGGCACCGAGCAGATCCTCGGTGAAGAAGACCGTGGCACCGCCGAGCAGCTCGGCGAACGCCCGCGCGGCGAACGCGGCGGTCATCGCCTTCACCCCGGGCAGGTAGCAGACCACGTCCTCGGCCCGCGTGCGGCCGAACTCACCGATCGACTCCCTGGCGGCCGCCACCACCGGGCCCGAGCCGAACTCGACAGCGGGAAGCGGGCCGGGCCGTGGTGCGGCCCGGGGCTCCACGGTCCTCCTTGCCGGGGGCTCGGTGGCCTCGGACGGCACCCGCATCAACCGGCAGTCGCTCAACTCGACCAGGATCGTTCCGGCCTCGTCGGTGATGGTGGCGTCCAGCGCGAGCTCGTACTCCGAGCCGCGCCGCGCCACCAGCAGGATGGCCCCGGTCGCGGTGGGTGGCAACCAGCGGCGGACGCGGCCGATCGCCACCGGGAGGAAGGTCCGCCAGCGACCGAGCGCCCGGCCGAGCGGGATCGCGGCCTGCAAGGCGGCATCCAGCCACGCGGGGTGGGTTTCGTACTCGTCGAGGTCGAGATGCCGGCAGTCGTACCGGGCGAGCACCGTGCCGTGGGTGGCCCACGCCTCGGTCAGCACCTGGAAGGCGGACCCGTAGTCGACGCCGAGCCGCCGCGCGTCGGCATAGTGCCCCGCCGCGTCCACGTGCTGCCCCTCGGCCGCGATCCCGCGGCGCAGCTCGGCGAGGTCGAGCGCGGCCGGTGCCGAACCCAGCAGCGTGCGCACCCGGGTACGGGCGTGGTTCTGCCACGGGTGCTTGCCGGTCGCCCGGCTGGAGATCCGGAACACCCCGTCCTCCTCGGACAGTGCGGCACGCAGCCGCGGGGCCGGCGCGTCCTCCTCGGGAAGCGCGAGTGGCCGGAGGATGTGCAGCTCGCCCAGTTCGACCGGCGCCTCGTGCACCCGGCGACCGGCCGCGAGCGCCATCTCCACGTATCCGGCAGCGGGTAGGATGGCCGCACCGTCCACCTGGTGATCGGTCAACCAGGGCAGGGCGGCAGAATCCACAGTGGACTCCCAGGTCGGCTCGGGGACGGCGGCCCGGTCGCCGAGCAGCGGGTGATCCACCGGCCCGGGGACCCCCGCCCACCAGTACTGGTCGCCGTGCCAGTGGGGTTCGCGCCGCCAGGGATACGGCGGCAGGTCGACCACCCTGCCCCGAACCGGGAAGTACCGTTCACACCCGGCCGGAGGGCCGGCGGCGAGTACCGATTCCACGGCACCACGCACGCACTCCCGCCCGCCGACATCGCGCCGCAGGGTGCCGATGGTCGCGATCGGACCGGCGGACTCCGCCCGGCGCAGGTAGGGCAGCAGGACCGGATGCGGCCCGATCTCCACCAGGGTGTCGCAGCCCGACTCGAGCAGTTCCGCGGTGGCCTCGGCGAACCGGACCGGCTCCCGAACGTTGCGCCACCAGTACGACGCGTCCAGCTCGGTGCCGTTCACCGGACCGCCGGTGACGGTGGAGACCAGCAGGATCTCCGCGGGTTTGGGGTGCAGCCCGGTCAACCGCTCGAGTAACGGGCGGCGGATGGGGTCCATGATCCCGCTGTGGAAGGCGTAGTCGAGGCCGAGCGGTTGGCAGAACACATCCCGCTCGGCGAGCCGGGCGACCAGCTCCCGCACCGCCGAGGGCGGGCCGGCCACGGTGACGTCCCGGCCGCTGTTCACGGCGGCGAGTTCGAGGTCCCCGGTGAGCAGCGGTTCGATCTCGGCGCGGCCGAGTGCCACGGCCGCCATCCTGCCGAGCCCGGCCGTCGCCGCCTGCTCCTGGCTGCGCACGAGTACCACCTCGAGCGCCTGCTCCAGATCCAGTACCCCGGCGAGGTAGGCCGCGGTGATTTCCCCGACGCTGTGCCCGTACACCGCGTCCGGCCGGATCCCGTGCTGTGCCAGCAGTTCCACGATCGCCACCTGCACGGCGAACAGCGCTGGCTGGGCGATCTCGGTGTCGTCCATTCCGGACCCACCAGCGGGGGCCGTATCCACCTCGAACTCGTCCAGCAGGGACCAGCCCGCCTTCGGGGCGAACACCGCGTCCACCCGTTGCACCGCCCGGCGGAACACCGGTTCGGCCTCGATCAGGTCCGCGCCCATCCGGGGCCACTGGGACCCGTTGCCGCTGAAGGCGAACGCGATGCGGCCGTGCGGCACCGCCTGCTGCTGGTACTGGCGCCACGGTGCGTTCTCGTCCAGCATCCGTTCCGCGGCCACGGCCGACGTATCGGCGAGGAACACCGCACGGTGCGGGTGCCGGCTACGGCGCAGGCAACTGGTATAGGCCAGATCGTAGTGCGAATCCGGCCCGGCTTCGGCGAGCCGGGCGCCGAACCGCCGAACCGCCGCGCCGAGCGCGTCGGCCGAGCGGGCGGACACCGTGATCGGGAGCGGCGCCGCCGGCCGGTCGGCACGGGGTTCCCGCTCGGCAGCCGGGGCGAGTACGACGTGGGTGTTGGTGCCGCCGAAGCCGAAGGAGTTCACGCCGACCAGGGACCCCGCTCCCGGTTCGAGCGCGCGCCGGTGCAGCACCGGGTCGATCCCCAGTTCGGCGAAGTCGATCTCCGTGCTGAGCGGGTCGGAGGCCGGCGCGGGCGGGATGGTGCGGTACCGCAGTACCAGCAGGGCCTTCAGCAGGCCCGCCATCCCGGAAGCCGGTTCGAGATGCCCGAGATTTCCCTTGATCGAACCGATCGGCAACGGCGTCTCAGCCGCCCGGCCGGTGGCCAGCGCGCCGCCGATCGCCTGGCACTCGATCGGGTCGCCGATCGGTGTCCCGGTACCGTGCGCCTCCAGGTAGGCCAGGTCGGCGGGCTCGAGCTCGGCGCGGGCGTAGACCTCGCGTAGCAACGCTTCCTGCGTCTCGGCACTGGGCAACACCAGCCCGGCCGTCCGGCCGTCGCTGTTGGTCCCGCTGGCCACGATCACGCCGTGGATGCGGTCACCGTCAGCCACCGCGTCGGTCAGTCGCTTGAGCACGACCACGCCGCCGCCCTCGGCTCGCACGTACCCGTCCGCCTTCGCGGAGAACGGCCGGCAGCGCCCGGAGGGAGACAGGATGGTCGCCTTGGCGAATCCGATGTAGATGTAGGGGTTGAGCAGCACGTTGACGCCCGCGGCCAGGGCGAGCCCACCCTCGCCGTGGCGCAGGTACTGGCAGGCGAGGTGTACCGCGTTCAGCGAGGACGCGCAGGCGGTGTCCACCTTGACGCTCGGCCCGTGCAGGTCGAGCGCGTAGGAGATCCGGTTGGCCGTGTTCGACAGCGCCATCCCGGAGTTGGTGTAGGGATCGATGGTCTCCGGGCTGGAGGTCTGCATGCCGCCGTAGTCGGGCGAGGACGCGCCGACGAAGACTCCGGTGTCCGAACCGGCGACCGCCTCCCGCGGCAGTCCGGCGTCGTCGCAGGCCTCGACCGCCATCTCCAGCAGCAGCCGCTGTTGCGGGTCGATCCGGCTCGCCTCCCGCGGGCTGATCCCGAAGTACTCCGCGTCGAAACCGGCGATGTCGTCAAGGAAACCCCCGGCGAAGGTGTAGGACTTCGCCGGGCGAACCGGATTCGCGTCCTGGAACCGCCGGGTGTCGAACCGGTCCGGTGGCGGATCGCCGACCAGCTCACGCCCCTCCGACAGCGCGGCCCACAGCTCGTCCACAGTGGTTATGCCGCCCGGAAGACGGCAGGAGAGGCCGACAACCGCGATGCGATCCACCATGGTGCGCATGCTGCCGCACCGCCGCGAGGTTCAGCAGCAACCAACCCCGAGGTTCACTCGGCAGTGCCGCAGCACCCCTCCACGGTGTGTTTGCCCGCCACATCCGCGCGTTGGCCGCTCACGTTCACGCGTTGGCCGTTCCGGTACGGCCGCCCGCGGGTGACCACGACGTGCCGGGCCACCCGCGGGGCACGCTCCGCGGTGTCAGCCGGTCCCGCTGCCCAGCCGCCGCTCGCTGTCACTCGAGACATCGCCGCCATGCGAGACGCCACCCTCACCGGCGGGCGCCGGCGGCAGCACCTCGTCCCTGTCCACCGGTTCACACGGCGGCACCGGAACGGTGGCCGTGGCGAGCTGGATCCCCGTCACGTCCCGGTTGCCCGCGGTGCTGAGCACCAGCGCCCGGTCACCACGGAAGTCCGCGGGCCGCAGGGTGAAGACCGCCGAGTTCCCCTCCACCCGCAGTGCCGTCGCCCCGCCCATGTCGGGGCCGGTGTCCGGGAACCGCGGTTGCCTGCACATCTTGCCCTCCGGCAGGTAGTCGATCACCGCGTTGATGCCGTGCTCACCCAGCTCGGCCTCGAGCTCCTCGGCGTCGCGCAGGTCGTTGATCTCCACCCGCACGGTGCCGTCCTGCTCCTTCTCCACGGCGAACGCGGCGCTACCCCCGCCGAGGGCGAGCGGAAGCACGACCGCGCCCGCGGCACCACAGGCGGCCACGCCGGATGCGATCGCCACCCGTGGCCCGCGCCGGGCCGGAGCGGCGCCGGCGGCTTCCGGGACCTCGGCGGCGCGTTCGGCGACAACCTGCTTCAGGGATACCAGCAGCCGGTCCTCGAACCGGTCGCGCGGCTGGTGACTGGTGTTCATGGCAGTACCTCCACGGGTGGGGCGACCTCGCCGGTCGCGTCTGGCATGAGGTGGTGCTGTAGCCGTCGCCGCGCCCGGTGCAGCCGCACCCGGGCCGCGGTCGGCCGGATCCCCAATGACCGCCCGGCTTCCTGGACGGTGAGTCCGTCAAGGGCAACCAGTTCGAGCACGGCACGCTCGCCGCCGGACAGCTCGTCCATGGCCCGGTACAGCCGCCTGGACCGGGTTTCGGCCTCGATCCGTTCCTCGATCATGGCGACGTCGTCACGGTCGACGAGCGCGCGCCCGGCGACCCTGCTCTCGGCACGTAGCCCGCGGGCGTTCCGTCGCCGCTCGGCCGCGAGCACGTTGCGCGCCACGCCGAACAGCCAGCCCGTGGGACCACCGCGCGCGGCGCGGTAGGTGTGTGCCGACTCGATGGCCGCGAGGAACACGTCCGCGGCCAGGTCCGCGGCGCGCATCGGGTCACCGACCCTGCGCGCGATGAACCGCTGGATCAGGTCCACGTGCTCGCGGTAGAAGGCCTCGAACGCCGCCGGGTCGCGCCCGATCCTCGCTACGTCCTGCTCCTGCGCTGCTCCGGTCATTCGCTCACCTGTCTCACCGTCGCTCCCGCGTACGTCGTGGTTGTGCTTTCCTGCACACTTGGTCCGTACGCCCGGCCGCGTTACCGGCGTCGCAGGTGCCGCACTCAGCCCGAGCCGGTCGCGATGACCGCCCGGTTGTGCTCGGCGACCACCGCGAGATCCGGTTTGATCGTGCGGCGGTCGTAGCTGAGTAGCCCGTTGACCTCGTTCTCCACGTCCGTGGTCTGGGTGTAGATCGCCACGGACAGCCCGTTGTCCCGCACCACACCGGCAAGGTCCCTGCTCACCTCGGCGTAGCGTGCGGTCAGCTCACGCGAGTCGGCGGCCATCTCGTAGGCCTGCGGCTCCCCCGGCCACGACCGCCCCTCGACCACCAGCCCCAGCCCGCCGTACTCTCCGGCGGCGAGTGCCCGCTCGTCGCGGGCCTCCGGCCGCCCCGGGCCGACATAGGTGTGGTCGTCGTAGACATCGCCCGCGCCGCCGTCCGGGTGCGAATGGCAGCAGTTGACCCCGCTGCCCGCGATCACCAGCCGGGCCGGGTCGGCGGCCTTGACCTCGGCGGCGATCCGCGCGGTGTCGTACTCGCCCCAGCCCTCGTTGAACGGAACCCAGCCGATGATCGAGGTCACCCCGCGCAGTTGCTCGATCATGCCGGCCAGTTCCGCCTCGAACCGCTGCCGCGCCTGCCGGACCGGTGGAGCCTGCGGTCCCGGCGGGTTGTCCAGCAGCACCGGCAGGTTCGGCATGTCCTGCCACACCAGCAGGCCGAGCCGGTCGGCCCAGTAGTACCAGCGGGCGGGCTCGACCTTGACGTGCTTGCGCACGCAGTTGAACCCGGCCAGCCGGGTCTGCTCGAGGTCGAACCGCAACGCCTCGTCCGTGGGCGCGGTGTAGATCCCGTCCGGCCAGTAACCCTGGTCCAGCGGGCCGTGCAGCACGGTGATCCGACCGTTGAGCGCGATCCGCGGCCTGCCCTGCCCGTCCAGGACCACCTCGATCGTGCGCAGGCCGGCATAGCCACGGGCCTCATCGGCGACCCGGCCGTCGGCCGCCAGCAGCCGCACGGTCAGGTCGTACAGGTACGGGTCGTCCGGGCTCCAGAGTCGGGGCTCGGGCACCGGCAGCCACAGCCGGGTGCCGGCGGCCCCGGTGGCGCGAGCCAGCTCGGCCCCGCCCGGCTCGGTCACGACCACCTCGACCCGGTGGCCATCCGCGCCGCTGACCCGCGGCGTCACGGCGAACCCGGTGTGGTCGCAGGCGATGTCCAGCCACTCGACGTGCGCCGGCCCGACCGGCTCCAGCCAGACCGTCTGCCAGATGCCGGAGGCCTGGGTGTAGAGAATCCCGCCGGGATCGTTCGCCTGCTTGCCGACCGGGAAGGTGCCACGGTCACCGGTGTCCTCGGCCCGCACCACGAGCTCCTGTTCACCGCCGGCCCGCAGTACGTCGGTGACGTCCGCGCTGAACGCCGTGTACCCACCCTCGTGGGTGGCGACGAGCTGGTTGTTCACCCAGACCCGCGCCACCTGGTCGACCGCGCCGAAGTGCAGCAGCACCCGGTCCCCGGTCCAGTCGGCGGGGACCTCGAACGTCCGCCGGTACCACATCCGGTCGTCGTGCCGCCCGATCCCGGACAGTGCCGACTCCGGCGGGTACGGCACCAGGATGTGCTCGCCGTGCCGGCCCGGGGTGGTGTACTCCCAGACCCCGTTGAGGTTCAGCCAGCGTGGCCGGACCAACCGCGGCCGGGGGTACTCGGGCAGTGCGTTGTCCGGGCCGACCTGGTGGGTCCATGGGGTGTCGAGCGGGGGCCGCTCGGGCCGCCACCGCGGCTCACTCGCTGAGGCCGTCACCACACCGTTCCTACCCCGGCGGGGTAGGCGGGCACTCGACCGTGGTGACCAACGTCACGTCCTAGTACACCGGCAGCGGGACCCCGTGCTCGCTCTCCGGCCGCGGGCCGAAGATCCGGCGCCGCGCCTCGGCGATCGGGACGTCGTTGATGCTCGCCTCCCTGCGCCGCATCAGCCCGTCCTCGCTGAACTCCCACAGCTCGTTGCCGTAGCTGCGCCACCACTGGCCGCCGGAGTCGCGGCACTCGTACTGGAACCGCACGCCGATCCGGTTACCTCGGAAGCCCCACAACTCCTTGCGCAGTGCGTAGTCCAGTTCGCGCGCCCATTTCTCGCGGAGGAACTCCACGATCCGCGCGCGGCCGACGACGTGGCGATCGCGGTTACGCCACACCGAGTCCTCGGTGTAGGCCAGCGCCACCCGCTCCGGGTCGCGGGTGTTCCAGGCGTCCTCGGCCGCCTGCACCTTCTGCGCGGCGGTGTCCGGGTCGAAGGGGGGAAACGGGGGACGTACCATGTGGAGCAGCGTAGAGAACGATCGTTCTCCGCACCAGTAGGAGGTGCCGTGGACCACGCGGAAGCGACCGATCTGCTGCTCGACGCGGCCGGGAAGCTGTTCTACGAGCGAGGCGTGCAAGCGGTCGGGATGGATGCCATCCGAGCCGAGTCCGGTGTCTCGCTCAAACGGCTCTACCAGTGCTTCCCGTCCAAGGACACGCTGGTCGAGGCCTATCTGCGGCGCCGGGACACGCGCTGGCGCGACTCGCTCACCGGGTACGTCGCGGCCAGGGACGACGATCCGCTCGCCGTGTTCGACTGGTTGCACGACTGGTTCCGCGAACCCGGCTTCCGCGGCTGCGCCTTCGTCAACTCCTTCGGAGAGCTGGGCCCGACCGCCCCCGGCGTGACCGCGGCGGTGCGCGCGCACAAGGCGGCGGTGCGGGTCTACCTGCGCACGCTCACCACCCCCGAAACCCTCGCCGACCAGTTGTTCGCCCTGCTGGAAGGGGCTACCGTGACGGCAGCCATCAGTGGCGATCCGGCCATCGCGCTGACCAGCAAGGCAGCCGCGCGAGCGTTGCTCGCCGAGGCGGCGGGACCGTCGTTGTCGAACCGCCAGGAAGGACCTCAGCCGACTGGTGAGTAACCTCCACTCATGCGCGTCTTGATGCTGTCCTGGGAGTACCCGCCCGTCGTGGTCGGGGGGCTCGCCCGGCATGTTCACGCGCTGGCCAGGCATCTCGCCAAGGACGGGCACGAGGTGGTGGTGCTGTGCAGGCACGTGGCGGGCACCGACGCCGAGACGCACCCGACGACCGACCGGACGGTGGAGGGCGTGCGCATCATCCGGGTCGCCGAGGATCCGATGCACGTCACCTTCGAGCGCGACCTGGTCGCCTGGACGCTCGCGATGGGGCACGCGATGATCCGCGCCGGCACCGACCTGCTTCGCCACTGGCGTCCCGAGGTGGTGCACGCGCACGACTGGCTGGTGACCCATCCCGCGATCGCACTCGCCGAGGCGGCCGGGGTCCCGCTGGTGGGAACCATCCACGCGACCGAGGCGGGTAGGCACTCCGGCTGGCTGTCCCACCCGCTCAACCAGCAGGTGCATTCGGTCGAGTGGTGGCTGGCCAACCGGGTGGACGCGCTGATCACCTGCTCGCAGGCCATGCGCATCGAGGTCGCGCACCTGTTCGAACTGGCGCCCGAGGACATCACCGTGATCCACAACGGGATCGAGGAACGCAGCTGGCAGGTCACCGAGCAGGAGATCAACCGGGCCCGGAAGGCACACAGCCCCGGCGGCGCGCCACTACTGCTCTACTTCGGACGGTTGGAGTGGGAGAAGGGCGTGCAGGATCTGCTGGAGGCCCTTCCCCGGATCCGGCGCGGGCACCCGGGCACCCGGCTGGTGATCGCCGGGAACGGGCGTCATCTGGAAGAACTCGTGGAGCAGTCGCGCAGGCTCCGGATCCGTCGGGCCGTGGACTTCGTCGGCCACCTCTCCGATCGCGACCTGCGCGCGGTGCTGGCGGCCGCGAACGCGGTCGTGCTGCCCAGCAGGTACGAACCGTTCGGGATCGTGGCACTGGAAGCCGCCGCGGCCAAGGCCCCGCTGGTGGCGTCCACCGCGGGTGGACTGGGCGAGGTGGTGATCGACGGCGAGACCGGGCTGGCGTTCGCACCGGGCGACGTCCCCGCCCTCGCCGGGGCGGTGGACGCCGTACTCGCCGATGCGAGCGCTGCCGGAAGGCGGGCGCACGCCGCACAATCCCGCCTTGCCGCCGATTTCGACTGGCACCGGATCGCCGCGGCCACGGCCGCGGTCTACCGGCGAACCCGAATCGGCGAGCCGACGACCCTGGGTCGCCCCAAGATCGCCACCGGCAACGCCTTCGAACCCTAGGCGGGGGCTACAGCGGGCACCTCAGGCACTCCACGCCAGCGGGAGCGTGTGAGGTGGGGGCCACCGACGCCACCGCGGGAGTGGCGGCGCCGAACACCAGCGCCAGGGCGGCGAGCAATCCAGCTACATAACGCGACTTCATGGGCAGACTCCTCGGGGGCAGGGGAGGATCCGTCGTAGGGAGCATCCTTGCCCGTAACCAAAGAAACAACGGGGTTTCACTAAGTATCCGCACTTATCAACCAAGTTGCTCCTGCCGGAACAGTGGCCGATGTACCGGGAAGTGTAATCCGCGTTCGCCCCGGTGGCGCTATAGCTTGTTGCCATAACTGCAATGTGATCTACCGAATGTGATCATTCGTGCCGGGAACGTCATCATTGTTGCGCCGGACGGACCAGTACATTCTGGCCCGCCCGGCGGTGTTCGACAATCAGGAGCCGGACGGCTGCACCAGGTAGCGGGCGTAGGCGGCGGTGGTGAAGAAGTTCGGCAGCTTCTCCCCCATCGCGGTCTCCACGAAGATCGCCCTGGCGTCGTCCAGCCTGGCTTCCGGGCCGAGCTCGGCCCGCACCGAGGAGAGTTCCTCGTCCAGCAGGTTCGTGGCGAGCTCGGTGGTCACCGCGGTCCCGTCGTCCAGCTTCGTACCGTTGCGGATCCACTGCCACACCTGGCAACGCGCGATCTCCGCGGTGGCCGCGTCCTCCATCAGCCCGAAGATCGCCGCGGCCCCGGTACCGCGCAGCCAGGCGTCGATGTACCGCAGGCCCACGTTGATGTTCGCGCGAAGGCCGTGCTCGGTGACCGCCCCGCCGGCACTGGCCACGTCCAGCAGGTCCTCGGCGGTGACCACCACATCCTGGCGCAGCTTGTCCACCTGGTTCGGGCGCTCGCCGAGGACGCCGTCGAACACCTCACGGCACGTGTCCACCAGGCCGGGATGTGCCACCCATGAGCCGTCGAACCCGTCCGCGGCCTCGCGTTCCTTGTCCTCGCGGACCTTGGTCAGCGCCTCCGCCGCCGCCTCGGGGTCCTTGCTCGGGATGAACGCGGCCATCCCGCCGATGGCGTGCGCGCCACGCCGGTGGCAGGTGCTGACCAGCAGCTCGGTGTAGGCACGCATGAACGGCACGGTCATCGTCACCTGCGCGCGGTCGGGCAGCACGAAGTCCGCGCCGCGCTCGCTGAAGTTCTTGATGACACTGAAGATGTAGTCCCACCGACCCGCGTTCAGCCCGGCGGCGTGCTCACGCAGCTCGTAGAGGATCTCGTCCATCTGCAGGGCGGCGGTGATCGTCTCGATCAGCACGGTGGCCCGGATGCTGCCCTGCGGGATACCGAGCTCCCGCTGGGCGAGGCGGAACACGTCGTTCCACAACCTGGCCTCGCGGTGGTCTTCCAGCTTCGGCAGGTAGAAGTACGGGCCGCTGCCGCGCGCGAGCAGCTGCCGCGCGTTGTGGAAGAAGTACAGCCCGAAGTCCAGGATGCCGGCCGAGACCGGGCGCCCGTCGATCCGGATGTGCTTGTCCACCAGGTGCCAGCCACGGGGGCGCGCCACGATGGTCGCCGGGGTGTCCCCGATCCGGTAGTGCTTGCCGGCCTCGGTGGTGAAGTCGATATCGCGCCGGATCGCGTCGAAAAGGTTGAGCTGGCCGTCGATGATGTTCTGCCAGGTCGGTGACGTGGCGTCCTCGAAGTCGGCGAGCCACACCCTCGCGCCGGAGTTCAGCGCGTTCACCGTCATCTTGCGGTCGGTGGGACCGGTGATCTCCACCCTGCGGTCCTCGAGACCGGGCGCCGCCCCGGCCACGCACCAGGAGTCGTCCTCACGGATGGCCCGCGTCTCGGGCAGGAAATCCAGGGTCTCCTCGCCGGATCCGAGCCGTTCCCTGCGCCGGCGGCGGGCGTCCAGCAGCTCCCGGCGGCGGCCGGCGAACTCGTTGTCCAGCCGCGCCACGAAGTCCAGCGCCGCCGGGGTGAGGATCTCGTCGAACCGGTCGCCCGCGTGCGCGGCGACCTCGATGCGGTAGTTGAGCCGGTCAGCCATCTTCGGGTCCCTCCACAGTGGAATTCGGGGTGCGGCCCGGCGACGAGGCGCACTGGTTGCGGGTCCAGTGCGGCACTCCGCCGCCGGGGCCGCCGCCGGTCAGTGCCTGTCTCGAAACGCGCGTCACGATCGGCTGGCGCCGCGCGTTCTGGCACTCACCATGTCCCGGCCAGCACGGTTTCGAGGTGGTCGCTCAGAACTGCGCTTCTTCGGTGGAGCCCTTGAGCGCGGTAGTAGAGCTCTCCGGGTTCAGCGCCGTGCTGACCTGGTCGAACCAGCCGGTGCCGACCTCGCGCTGGTGCTTGGTGGCGGTGTAACCCCGCTCCTCGGCGGCGAACTCCCGCTCCTGCAGCTCGACGTAGGCGCTCATGCCGTCGGAGGCGTAGCCCTTGGCGAGGTCGAACATCGAGTAGTTCAACGCGTGGAAGCCGGCCAGGGTGATGAACTGGAACTTGTAGCCCATGTGCCCGAGCTCGCGCTGGAACTTCGCGATCGTCGCGTCGTCAAGGTGCTTCTTCCAGTTGAACGACGGCGAGCAGTTGTAGGCGAGCTGCTGGTTCGGGTACTTGTCCTTGATGGCCTCGGCGAACTTCCGCGCCACCTCGAGGTCCGGCTCGGAGGTCTCCATCCACAGTAGATCGGCGTACTTCGCGTAGGCGAGGCCACGCTCGATGCACGGCTCGAGGCCGTTACGCACCTGGTAGAAGCCCTCCGCGGTGCGGTCACCGGTGACGAACTTCCGGTCACGCTCGTCCACGTCGCTGGTCAGCAGCGTGGCGGCCTGGGCATCGGTGCGGGCGATGATCACCGACGGCACCCCGGCCACGTCCGCGGCCAGCCGGGCGGCGTTCAGCGTGCGCTCGTGCTGCTTGGTCGGGATGAGCACCTTGCCGCCGAGGTGGCCGCACTTCTTCTCGGAGGCGAGCTGGTCCTCCCAGTGCACCCCGGCGGCACCGGCCGCGATCATGCCCTTCATCAGCTCGAAGGCGTTCAGCGGGCCGCCGAAGCCGGCCTCGGCGTCGGCCACGATCGGCGCGTACCAGTCGATGCTGGTGTCGCCCTCGGCCCAGGTGATCTGGTCGGCGCGGCCGAGCGCGTTGTTGATCCGGCGGACCACGGCGGGCACCGAGTTGGCCGGGTAGAGACTCTGGTCCGGGTAGGTCTGCCCGGCGAGGTTCGCGTCGGCGGCCACCTGCCAGCCGGAGAGGTAGATCGCCTTGAGGCCGGCCCGCACCTGCTGGACCGCCTGGTTACCGGTCAGCGCGCCGAGGGCGTGGATGTAGTCCTCGTTCTGCAGCAGGTCCCACAGCTTCTCCGCGCCGCGGCGAGCCAGCGTGTTCTCCTCGACGACGCTGCCGCGCAGCTTGACCACCTCGGCCGCCGAGTAGGACCGCTCGACGCCCTGCCACCGCGGGTCGGTCTCCCACTGCTTGGCAAGTTCCGCTGCCGCCTGTTCCCACTGCTTGGCCTTCTCCACCATCGCCTTGACTCCAACTTTGCGAACTTTGCGATTTCTCGCCTGCTAAGCTCACGATGACATGCGCTGCGAAAACGCCACCAGACATCCAATTTGCCAATTTTAGCGAAGTTTCCCTACGATGTTGTGAAGGTTGCGAACGAGAAGTTCGCAAGTCCGGACGAACCGTCGAGCTTGATCGGTACGGTCCGGAAAAACTTCTGCACAGGACGGTCACGATGGACAAGACATTCGCCGGGCCCCGGCTGCGCCACCTCCGGGAAAGCAGGTCGATGAGCCAAGCCGACCTGGCCAGAGTGCTGGAGATCTCACCCAGCTACCTCAACCAGATCGAGCACAACGCCCGGCCGCTGACCGTGCCGGTGCTGCTGCGGGTGACCGAGGCATTCGGGGTGGACGCCGAGTTCTTCGCCAACAACGACACCGCGCGGCTGGTGGCCGACGTGCGGGAGGCGTTGCTGGACGAGGCGGTCGCCGCGGAGGTCTCCAGCAGCGAGATCAACGAGCTGGCGAACAACCTGCCGACCATGGCCGAGGCCCTGGTCAAACTGCACCGGCGGTACCGCAACGCGGTGGAGAACACCGCGGCGCTGGTCACCGAGGACGGCCGGGGCATGCACGGCAGCGCGGCCGCACCGCTGCCGCATGAGGAAGTGCGGGACTTCTTCTACGAGCGGGAGAACTACGTCGCCGAGCTGGACGAGCGCGCCGAACGGATGGCCTCCTCGATGGGGCTGCGCCGGGGCGAGGTGCGTACCCAGCTCCGGGCCGAACTGGACGAGACCTACGGCGTGCAGGTGACCAGCGAGGGCATCGACGAGGCGGCGGGCGAGCAGCACCGTTACGAGCCACATCCCCGCATCCTGCGGATGGCGCCCAGCCTGCGGATCGGGCAGCAGGCGTTCCGGATGGCCTCGCAGATCGCACTGCTCGAGCACGACGACCTGATCACCGAGCTGGCCGACTCCTGGGCGTTCTCCGGCCCCGCGGCGCGCTCGCTGGCCAGGGTCGGCCTCGCCAACTACTTCGCCGGGGCGCTGATCCTGCCCTACCGCCCCTTCCATTCGGCCGCGGAGCACTTCCGCTACGACATCGAGCGGTTGTGCGACTACTTCGGGGTCGGATTCGAGACGGTGTGCCACCGGCTGTCCACACTGCAACGCCCGAAGCTGCGCGGGGTCCCGTTCTCCTTCGTCCGGGTGGACAGGGCAGGAAACATGTCGAAGCGGCAGTCCGCGGCGGGATTCCACTTCTCAAGGGTCGGCGGCGCGTGTCCACTGTGGAACATCTATGAGGCGTTCACCGCCCCCGGCAAGATCTTCACCCAGGTGGCCAGCATGCCGGACGGCAAGAGCTACTTCTGGGTGGCGCGCACGGTGAGCCGCAACATCGGCGGCTACGGCAGCCCTGGCAAGATGTTCAGCGTCGGGCTCGGCTGCGAGCTGCGGCACGCCCGCAGGCTCGTCTACTCCACCGGCCTGGACCTGGACGACAAGGACGCCGCGACACCGATCGGCATGGGCTGCAAGGTGTGTGAGCGTCCCGCCTGCCCGCAGCGCGCCTTTCCCACCATCGGCAAGCGGCTCACCGTGGACGAGAACACCAGCACGTTCGTCCCCTACCCCGCCGTCCCCAAACCCGGCTGAAGTGCCCTGAACGTGGCTATCGAGACGCTCAGCGTCGCGAACGGCACTATTGGGACATCTGACGTCCTGAACGCCACGTTCAGGGCTCGAGCAGGGTGCGGGGGTCGGCGGTGGGGGTGGCGGTGCCGATGTTGGGGCCGCGGGGTGGGATGCGGTCGTAGTCGGCGGGGTCGAGCCGGTCGACCTGGCCGCTGGCGATCGCCGAGAGCATGCCGTCCAGCCCGATGTTGACGGCCCTGGTCAGCATCCCCCGGTGGCGCTGGCCGAGCGTCTGGGTCTGGCCACGCACCTCGAACAGCACCGTGCCGCTCCCGTTCAGCGCGAAGGAGCCGAGCCCGGTGCCGGGCAGGTGCAGGTCCTGCGGGTAGAGGGTGACGTTGCCGAACACCGGCCGGTTGTTCGCCGCACCCCGCAGGGCGTTGTACACGGCCACGTTCAGCCGCTTCGAGTAGTCCAGGTCATAGCGCCCGGCGTACTTCTCGTACCCGGGAGTCGTCGCCGGATCGTCCACGAACCTGCCGGAGACGGACAGGGTGACGAACTCGTCCCTGTCCTCCGGCATCACGTAGCAGGCACCCTGGTGATGCAGGTCGACGTAGGTGTCCACCTCGCCGAACTCGGCGGCCAGACCGCGGTACACGTCCCGCACGGCCCGCGCCTCCGGGGTGATGTACCAGCCGGGCTGGGCCGAGCTGCCGGGGAAGTCGGTGGCCCGTGGCACGTAGTTCAGGTCCGGGTTGTAGTCCCGGTTGACGTCGAAACCGGGACGCTCCGAGTAGTCGTCACCCTGCCGGGGCTCGGTGTAGTAGTTCCACGCGGGCTCGCTGTGCCGCAGTTGCGGGTTGCTGGCGACGACCTCCTGCCAGCTCAGGTCGTTCCCGCGCCGGTCGAGCTCGGCGCCGTCCGGGTTCATCTTCGGGATCGCCACGATGGTCAGCCGGTCCCGCCACCGCCGCGCCTTCGGCGAGTCGCTGGTGCCCACCCAGTCGAGCATCTTGAGCAGGGCGTCGGTGCCGGTCTTCTCGTTACCGTGGATCTCGCTGGTCAGCAGCACGGCCTTGGGCCCGGTGCCCACCCGCGCGGACCAGATCTCCCGGCCGCGGTTGCTGCGGCCGATCTGCGCCACCTCGACGCGCCCCTCGCTCACCCGCTCGATCCGGTCCAGCTCGATGCCCAGCTCGCGATGATCGGTGAACTCGTAGATCGGCAGCTCGCGGGGCCGCTCGCTACAAGCCGGGGCGAGGGTCCGCGGTTCGGCGGTGGCGGCAGGAGCGGCGACGGCGGGGGTCGCGGTCGCGATCAGGGTGAAGGTGCAGAGCGCGGTCAGCAGGCGCCGTCTCGACATGTACTTCTTTTACCAACCATCCGAACCCCGCCGACACCGACTTTCGGCGCGGCGCAATTCCGGATCGCCGTCCCGGACGGACACTGCGTATCGATACGAACGCGGGAGGTAACCGGTGACCGGCTGGTCGGACGACGAGGACTACGGCCCGAGCATCACACGCCGGATGCTCGGGCTGACCATGCGGCAGCTACGCGAGCACGCGCGGATGTCCGCCACCGAGGCATGCGAAGCGCTCGAGATCTCCAACGCCACGCTGAGCAGGCTGGAGAACGGCCAGCAGGGCGTGAACGTGCACCTCGCCAAGAGCATGCTGGACGTCTACGGCGAGGTCGGCAGGCACGACGAGATCCTGGACCTCTGCCGCAAGTCCCAGCGCAAGGGCTGGTGGGACACCTACGGCGTGAACGGCCGCGGCTACATCACCATGGAGAGCGACGCGGAGCGCGTCCGCACGTTCGACGTGCTGCTGATACCGGGGATTCTCCAGTCGGAGGAGTACGCCAGGACCCTGTTCCAGACGAACGAGGACATCCGGCCCGAACGGGTCGAACCGCTGGTCACCGTACGGATCATCCGCCAGGAACGGCTATGCGGCGAGCGCAAACCCTTGCAGGTGGAGGCCATCGTGCACGAGGCCGCCCTGCGCTGCGCGGTCGGCGGCACCGAGGTGATGTACGGGCAGCTCGCGCACCTGGCCGAGCTCGCCAAGCTGCCCACCGTGTCCCTGCGCATCCTGCCCAATGCGGCTGGCAACCACGACAGCATGTCCGGTGGCTTCATCATCCTGACCTTCCCCAAGAAGATCCTGCCGGACACGCTGTATGTCGAGCACGCATTCGGTGGCTCCGACAGTGAGAAGAAGCAGGAGGTGGACCGGGCTAAACTAAAGTTCGAGCGGCTGCGCGCCAAGGCACTCGACGAGGCCGCGAGCCTGGCGTTCCTGGAGCGGGTGGCCGAGGAGCTGACCTGACGAGGAGCCGGGATGCCGCAGGCCGAATGGCGCAAGAGCAGCTACAGCGACGGCGAGGACACCGACCAGAGCGCCTGTGTGGAAGTAGCCTTCGCCGGGAACCGGGTAGGGGTCCGGGACTCGAAGCGGCCTGCTGGGGCACCACTCTCCTTCCCCGCCGATGCCTGGAGCCACTTCCTCCGGGCCGTGCGCGAGGCCTAGGAATCGCCCAGCGACTTCTGCAGGGCCTCGTTCGCCTTGCGGGCCATGTCCTTGACCGCCTCCCGCCGCTCGGCGTCCGCCTCGTAGTCGGCCTTGCGGTCCCGCACCACCCGAGCGGGGGAACCGACCGCGATCGCGTAGTCCGGGACGTCCCCGCGTACCACCGCATGCGCACCGAGCACGCAGCCACGGCCCACCCTGGTGCCCTTCAGCACCGACACCTTGGTGCCGATCCAGCAGTCCGGGCCGATCCGCACCGGTGCCTTCTCGATGCCCTGGTCCTTGATCGGCAGGTTGATATCGGCCGTGACATGGTCGAAGTCGCAGATGTAGACCCAGTCGGCGATCAGGCTGGCCGAGCCGAGCTCGATGTCCAGGTAGCCGTTGAGCACGTTCTGCCTGCCGAAGACCGATTTGTCCCCGATCCGCAGCGAGCCCTCGTGGCAGCGGATGGCGTTGCCGTCGCCGATGTGCACCCAGCGGCCGATCTCCATCCGGCCGTAGCCCGGCCGGCAGTGGATCTCCACGTCCTTGCCGAGGAAGACCATCCCGCGCAGCACGATGTGCGGGTTGGCGACCCGGAACTTCAGCAGTCGCCAGTAGCGCACCAGGTACCAGGGGGTGTAGGCCCGGTTGCGCAGCACCCAGCGCAGCGAGTCGGCGGTCAGGAACCTCGCCTGCCGGGGGTCGCGGCGGGCCCTGCGCCACGCCTGCACCCGGGACAACATCGGCGAACCCCACATGGACGTCATGCACCTGACCGTAACCTGTTCTCGGAGGCTCGGCGCAGACAGGAGCGGCATGGGGACCCAGTTGATCATCGACACCGACCCGGGTGTCGACGACGCGTTCGCGATCACCCTCGCGGCGCTCGGCACGGATGTGGACCTGCTCGGGGTGACCACGGTCTTCGGGAACGTGCCGCTGGCCGCGACCACCCGCAACGCGCAGCGGGTGCTCGCCCTGTGCGGGCGGGCCGACGTGCCGGTCGCCGCGGGTGCCGAGCGGCCGCTGGTCTACCCGCATCCGCACCGGGCCCGCTACGCCCACGGGGTGGACGGCCTCTCCGGCCGGGCCGAGGCACTGCCCGAACCCGCCCGCGAACTCGCCCAGGTGGACGCGGTGAACCTGCTGGTCACGCTGCTGGAGGCCGCGCAGGAACCGGTGACCATCGCCCCGATCGGGCCGCTCACGAACATCGCCGCGCTGCTGGCGGCGCACCCGGGGGTGCGCTCGAAGATCGACCGCCTGGTGATCATGGGCGGCGGGCTGAGCCTTGGCAACGTCACCCCTGCGGCCGAGTTCAACATCTGGAGCGACCCCGAGGCCGCGCGGCGGGTGCTGGTCGAGGATGAGGTGCCCGCGGTGCTGGTGCCGATGGACCTGACCGTGCGCTGCGCGGTGGACGCCGACTGGCTCGGCACGCTGCGCGCGTCCGGCCCGATCGGCGCCGCGCTGGACGCGCTCACGCCGGACTACCGCGACTACTACCGCAAGGCGCTGGGTTGGGACGGCACCGTCCTGCACGACGCGGTCGCCGTCGCGGAGGCGATCAGCCCGGGCATCCTGGAGACCGAGCGGCTGCCGATCGAGGTGGACTGCACACCGGGACCTTCCCGGGGCGCCACCGTGGTGGACCGGCGCCGCATCGAGGTCGCGGAACGCGCGGAGACCTCCTCGGTCGTCGACGTCGCGGTGGACACCGACCTGGACGGGCTGCGCGGCTTCGTGCTCGGCAGGCTCACCCGCGGGGCCGGTGATCGGCCATGACCGGCCCTTCTTACCCTGATCCCGTGGATTCGCCCGAGGACGTCCGCCAGCCAGGGCCGCGACGCAGGCTCTACCTCGCGCTGGGCGCGGCCGTGCTGGTGGTGGCGGTGTTCGTCCTCACGCTGGTGTACGCCCCGACCGGGGAGGACGGCGGGGACACCACCACGGCGCTGGCCAACCAGCAGGTGTCCTCGACCGCGCCGCCGCCCGCGCCCGGGCCTCCCGTCGCGCCCGAGCAGCAGGGGCCGCCGGAGCCATCCGGGATCGAGTTCGAGGGATGGGTCGACGAGGTCGCGGGCTGGCTGGACATCCCGCGCCGTGCGATGCACGCCTACGCCGCCGCGACCGTGGCACTCGGCGAGGAGCAGCCGGGCTGCAAGCTGTCCTGGGTGACCCTGGCCGGGATCGGCAAGACCACGACCGACCACGGGCGCGTGGGCGGCGGCCAACTCGGCGAAGACGGTCGGCCGAGCTCGCCCATCGGCACGACAGAGCTGCGCGATGTCGCCGGGACGGTGGTCTCGGTGCCCGGCTCCGCGGGGCCCCTGCAACTCTCCCCAGCGGTGTGGCGGGAGTGGGGCCGCAGTGCCGGTTCCGGTGAGCCGGACGTGCAGAACATCGACGACGCCGCGCTGACGGCGGGACATGCGCTGTGCGCCGGCGGCAGGAACCTGGACAACGGGGAGAACTGGCTGGCCGCGGTGTCCTCCCTGCAGGACGCACCCTTGTTCCTGCATCGCGTGCTGGCCACCGCCAACGTCTACGGCACGGTGGGGCAGAACGAGTCCCCGCCGAACCCCGCGGCGCTGCGGGCGGTCACCTTCGCGATCGAGAAAATCGGCCTGCCCTACATCTGGGGCGGAAATGGCAAGGAGAAAGGTGACCCCGGTTTCGACTGCTCCGGGCTGACCACCGCCGCCTACGCCAGCGCCGGAATCACCCTGAAACGCACCGCGCACTGGCAGTACGGCAGCGTGCCGCTGGTCCCCGCCGACCAGAAACCGCGCCTCGGTGACCTGATCTTCTACGGAAACCCGAGCACCAAGATCCACCATGTCGGCATCTACATCGGCAACCGGCAGATGATCGACGCGCCCACCTTCGGTCAGGCCGTGCAGGTGCACAACTACCGCAAGCCCAACGACAGCTACGCGGGCGCGGGCCGACCGGCCAACTGAGCGTGTGTGTAGTTTCCGCGTGCGGATATGGTTGCCCGGTCATTTGATCGGATACCGCGGTGACCCATGACGCACAGTAGTCGCGCGGGGCGGCCGGTCACCCTGCTCGTGGGCCTCGCGCAGTCGCTCACGCTCGTCGAACGTCTCCGGCTCCAGCGCGCGGCGCCTTCCGAAATCTGGTCCACCTCGGGACGGCCAGGATCAGATCGTCGACCGTGACCGGGACCAGCCGGGCCGCCACTCGGGATTCGCCCTGCAACCGCACGGGCCGTTCGGAGCCGTGATCACGTGGCTGGGAAAGGATTGGACGGGTGACGCTCGGGCTTGTAGCTTGCGGTAGACCGTGACACCGCCCGAGGAGGTGAGACCCATGAACGCTGTATCGATGTGGGTGCTCCCCTTCCCGTCACGGTCGGGCGATTGACGTAGGTGTCTCCGGGAGCGCCTCGACAACAAGGCACTCCGGAAGGCAACACCTATGGACTCTCCACAGTTCACCGCCGAGCCGTCGTCGACCGATACGGTCGAGCGCGACTTCACCGTGGGCGATGTCCCCGGACTCCGGTCACCGGCCTCCGGTGCTGATCGCGCGCCCCTCATGTTCGACGCGATCATTGTCGGGTGCGGGCCGACTGGCGCGATGCTGGCCGCCGAACTACGGCTGCACGATGTGCGGGTACTCGTTCTGGAGAAGGAAACCGAGCCCGTGTCGTTCGTCCGCATAGTCGGTCTGCATATTCGCAGTCTCGAGCTGATGGCCATGCGCGGACTGCTGGATCGCATTCTCGAACACGGAAGACAGCGTCCCGCCGGCGGATTCTTCGCCGCCATCACCAAACCCGCGCCCAAGGGCCTGGATTCGGCGTACGCCTTCCTGCTGGGCATCCCGCAGCCAGTCATCGTTCACCTGCTCGAAGAACATGCGATCCAACTGGGTGCGCAGGTCCGGCGCGGTTGTGCGGTGGTCGATTTCGAGCAGGACGACGAGGGTGTGACCGTCGAGTTGGCCAATGGCGAACGGCTGCGTTCGCGCTATCTCGTCGGCTGTGACGGCGGGCACAGTACGGTGCGCAAACTGCTCGGCGTCGGCTTCGGTGGCGAGCCCTCGCGGACCGAGACGCTGATGGGTGAGATGGAAGTGGGTGTGCCGCAGGAGGAGGTCGCCGCCACGGTGACCGAAATCCGCGAGACCGATCAGCGATTCTGGCTCCGGCCCGTAGGCGTCGGGGTCTATAGCGTCGTCGTCCCCGTTGCGGGAGTCGGCGATCGCGCGGAACCGCCCACCCTCGAGGATTTCAAACAACAGCTGCGCACCATCGCCGGAACCGATTTCGGCGTGCACTCCCCGCGCTGGTTGTCCCGCTTCGGGGATGCCACCCGGCTAGCCGAACGTTATCTCCTCGGGCGGGTGCTGCTGGCCGGCGATGCGGCACACATCCATCCACCCATCGGCGGACAGGGCCTCAATCTGGGCGTTCAGGACGCATTCAACCTCGGCTGGAAACTGGCCGCACAGATCAGCGGCTGGGCGCCGGAAACACTGCTGGACACCTACCAGGCCGAACGTCATCCGGTCGCCGAGGACGTGCTGGACAATACCCGCGCCCAAATGGAACTGCTCTCCACCGAACCGGGCCAGCAGGCCGTGCGCAGGCTGCTCACCGAACTGATGGACTTCGACGAGGTGAATCGCTACCTGGTTGAGAAGATCACGGCGATCGGTATCCGCTACGACCTCGGCGAAGGCCCCGACCTGCTCGGCCGCCGCCTGCGCGACATCGACGTGAAACAGGGCCACCTCTACGGTCTGCTGCACCGCGGCCGCGGCCTGCTGCTGGACCGCACCGAACGCCTGACCGTCGGCGGCTGGTCAGACCGGGTCGATTACCTCGCGGATCCCACCGCGGTACTGGATGTTCCGTGCGTCCTGCTCCGCCCCGACGGCCACGTCGCCTGGATCGGCGACGATCAGCAGGACCTGGACGACCACCTCTCCCGCTGGTTCGGCAGGCCCGCCACCTGATGTCGACGCGAAAGGACCATGTGATCAAACCTGTGCTCGCGCACCGGGGGTTGGGTCGGTCCTCTCGGGGCCGCGGACGTAGCGGAGCCGATAGCTGTAGCGCAGAATCGCCACGCCGTTGCCGAACCCGGTGGCGTCGAGCAGCGTCAGGTCTCGCTGACCCTCGACGATCCACCCCGTGAAACCGGCGCCGGGTGGAACCCGCTATGTGCCCGTGTCCTCCGCGTTCGGCCGGGGTGCCGTATTCCGCAGCCGCGCCGGATTGGCCGAGGTCAGGGCCGCTAGAGGGGCCAACTGCCAGCCCTTTTCGTACTCTGTGGCGAAGCCCTCGTCGCCCAGCTCGGCTCGGCCGCGGTCGCTGAGCGCACGGACCTGCGGATCGGTCCGGTCGTGCGCGCCGCGCAAGCGGGCCGCCGCGCCCAGTAGTGCGGCCATGTCCCGGTAGCGCCCGTACAGCGCGGCGACGCCGGCGACGGTCACCGCCACCGTCGCCAGGATCGGCATGTCGTTGCTGTCGACCGCTGCCGCGTACGCTCGGTTCAGCGCTTGTTCGGCACCCGGCCCGTCGCCGGCCTCGAGACAGAGCACGCCGCGCACCACGCCGATCAGCGCCTGCTCGTGGCCCCCTCCGAACAGCGGCTGCGCGGACAGCCCGGTCTCGGCCGACTCGGCCAGCTCGCGGGCGCGGTCCGGGTCGCCGATCCGCACCCACAGGCCGGCCTCCAGCGCGTCCAGCAGGATCGCCGTCTCGGGAGAGATCGAGCGCAGCGCGCGTTCCCGGGTGGCTGCGATCATCTCGGCGGCCCGCGCGGTCTCGCCGAGCCGGACGTACAGCTCGGACCGGCGCAGGTCGATGAAGATCTCGTCGCCCCGGCTGAGCGACCCGAACTCGCGGGCCAGCGCCCTTGCCTCGCTCAGGTCGGCCAGCGCGCCGTCGAGATCGCCGTCGTACTGCCGCACCTGCGCCCGCAGTGGCAGTACGGCGGCCAGTCCCCAGCGGTCGCCGGTCCCGGCGAAGAGATCCAGTGCGGCGGCCACGTCACTACGAACCTGGTCGAGGTGGCCCGCGTTCTCGGCGAACTGGGCCCGGTACAGGTGCGCCAGCCCGGCCAGCCACACGTCCGGCCCTTCGATGACCCGCTGGACGATCTCCGGCGACGCGCCCGACTCGGGCAGGGTGGCCAGCCTGAGCGCGACGAGCGTGTCGCCGAAGGGCAGCTCCGGCGGGCTCACCAGCCGGCCGGTGAGCGCCCGGAGCTGCTCGCGCCAGTCGGCAGGTGGGACCTCGGTCGCGAACCGGTTGAGCACGAGCACCTCCTCGGCGGTGTCGCGTTGCCGGCTCGGCCGCGCGCCCGGCACCGAGACCGCTTCGCCGAGCCAGTAGGCCGCGTCGGTGTGCAGGCCGAGCATCTGCCAGTACCAGGTCAGGTTCACCGCGAGCTCGATGGCGCGGTCGGCGTCGCCGGTGTCGCGGAGGTGGCGAAGGGTGGCCAGCACGTTGTCGTACTCGGCTCGCAGCACGTGCAGCGCGTGCAGCTGCCGGGGACCGCGCAGCAACGGGTCGTAGTGTGCGACCAGCTCGGCGAAGTAGTCCGCGGCCAGGTCCCGCACGCCGGTCGGGGTGCCCCGCGTGGCGAGACTTTCCAGGCCGTACTCGCGGATCGTCTCCAGCATTCGGTAGCGGCCGTCCTCCGGCGCGAGGTGCAGCAGCGACCGGTCGACCAGGTCGGCAAGCAGCTCCGGGATCTCATCGGGCGAGACCGCAGTACCGGCGCAGATCGCGGTCGCCGAATCCGGGGTGACACCTCCGGGCAAGATCGAGATCCGTTCCGCGACGGTCCGCGCGTCCGGCTCCAGCAGATCCCAGCTCCATGCGATGACCGCGCGCAGTGTGCGGTGCCGAGGGACGGCGGTCCGGCTGCCGGTGGTGAGCAGCCGGAACCGGTCGGACAGGCCGGCCGCCAGGCCGGGCAGCGCCATCGTCCGCAGGCGGGCCGCGGCCAGCTCCAGCGCCAGCGGCAGGCCGTCGAGGCCGCGGACCACCCTCGTGGTGTCGGCGAGGTTCGCCTCGTCCACGTCGAAGCCCGGACGTACGGCCGCCGCCCGCTCGGCGAACAGCCGCACCGATGCCGTACGCCGGGCCTGCTCGACGTCCCCTTCCGGCTCGGGCAGCGGGAGTGGGTCGAGCGGCACCAGCGCTTCGCCGTCGATGGCCAGCGCTTCGCGGCTGGTGGCCACCACCCGCAGCCCGGCACACCGCGACAGCAGAGCCGCTACCAGGTGGGCAACGGCGTCGACAACGTGCTCGCAGTTGTCCACCAGCAGCAGGCTGTCCCGGCCGCCGAGCCGGTCCGCGAGCACGTCCAGTTCGTCGCCCTCGACCCGCATCCGGGCCTCGAACATCGCGCCGCCGCGCAACCCGATCCCGGCCAGCACCGCCGCGCCGACCTTGGCCGGCTCGGTGACCGAGGCGAGGTCGATGAGCCAGGCGCCGTCGGGGTACTCGCGGCGATGCAGGCGGACAGCCTCGAGCGCGAGCCTGGTCTTGCCTGCGCCGCCCGGGCCGAGCACGGTGACCAGGCGGCCGGTGGTGAGCAGCACGCCGATCCGGGCGAGGTCGTCGTCCCGCCCGACGAAGCTGGTCAGTGGCGCAGGCAGATTGCTCGGACTCGCGTTGTTGTCGGCCTCCACCTCCTGCACGCTTTCGGCGGCGGGTTCGGGCCGCTCACCACGCAGCAGGCGCAGGTGGCGCTCCTGCAGGGCGGTGCCCGGGTCGGTGCCGAGGACCTCGGCCAGGGCCTCACGGACCCGTTCGTAGCAAGCGAGCGCGTCGGCCTGGCGGCCCTGGGCGGCCAGCGCGTCCATGAGCAGCGCGGCCGCCCGCTCGTGCACCGGGTGCTCGGTGAGCAGGGCGGACAGCCGGGCAGCGGCCGCCTCGGGCCTGCCAAGCGACAGCTCGGCGTCGGCGAGGTCGGCCACTGCCTCGACCGAGAGGTGGGCCAGCCGGGTCGCGGCGGCCGCCACCACGTCAGCGACCACCACGGGCTCGGCGCCGGGCTGGTCGCCCCACAGGTCCATGGCCGCGCCGAGCGCGCTCGCCGCGGCCACCACGTCGCCGGCCCGTAGGTGCATCCGGCCGGTGGCGGTGAGGTGCTCGAACCGCAGCGCGTCCACGTCGGCCTCCTCGACGCTCAGCCGGTAGCCGCCAGCGGCCTGCGTGACGGCGCCGGCCGAGCCGAGGGCCCTACGCAGCCGGGAGACGAGGCCCTGCAGTGCGTGGGCGGGATCGGCGGGCGGGGCCTCGGCCCAGATCGCGTCGACCAGTACGGCGGGCTCGACCGTGCGCCCACCGGCGAGTGCCAGCCGGGCCGCCAGGGCCTGCAACCGCGCACCGGGAACGGGCAGCTCGGCGGTGCCGCGGGACGCCTGCAGGGGGCCGAGCAGCGTCACCCGAAGCCGCGTGTTCCCACCCACCCACCGATCTTCGCGCGCCCGCCGACGGCGCCCGGAACCGGGTGGGAGCGCCGTGTGCGCCCCATGTGAGTGGCGGCCGTCAGTCTCGGCGTACCTCACAGGAAAGGGATTTGCCATGCATGATGTGATCATCGCGGGAGGCGGCCCGGTCGGCCTGTTCCTCGCCTGCGAGCTCAGCCTCACCGGCTGCTCGGTGCTGGTGCTCGAACGGGACCCGGAGCCGCATTCCCCGTGGCGGAACTTCCCGCTCGGGATGCGGGGCCTTTCGGGCGGGTCGGTCGAGGCGTTCTACCGCCGCGACCTGCTGCGCCCGCTGCTGACCGCGTCGGGCGTGGACGAAATGCCCGGCGCGGACGAGCAGGCACCCCCACGGTCGGTCGGCCATTTCGCCGGTACGACCCTCGACCCGGCCGAGGTCGACCTCGCGAGCCTGCCTTATCGGCTGCCCAGCCCGGCCCTGGACGGCATCATGACCACCCTCGACGCGATGGAAACAGTGCTGGCCGAGCGGGCCGCCAAGCTCGGTGCCGAGATCCGCCGTGGCGTCGGAGTCTCCGCCGTCACCCAGGCCGACGAGACCGTGATCGTTCGAGCCGGCGAACACGAGTACCCGGCCCGCTGGCTCGTCGGTTGCGACGGCGGACGCAGTACGGTGCGCCGGCTCGCGGGCTTCGGCTTCGTCGGCACCGAGCCGCAGCTCACCGGCTATGTCGCGCTGGCGACGCTCGCCGATCCCAGGAAGCTACGCCCGGGATTCAACCTGACCCCGGCCGGGATGTACCTCACGATTTCCGGACCCGGCCACCTCGGCGTGCTGGACTTCGACGGCGGCGCGTACGACCGTTCCCAGCCGCTGACCCGTGAGCACCTCCAGACAGTGCTGCGTCGCGTCTCCGGCAGCGACGTGACGCTCGACGACGTGCACCTCGCCTCCAGCTTCACCGACCGGGCGATGCAGGCGACCACCTACCGGCGCGGCCGCGTCCTGCTCGCGGGCGACGCCGCGCACATCCACTCGCCGCTGGGCGGGCAGGGGCTCAACCTCGGCGTCGGCGACGCCATGAACCTGGGCTGGAAGCTCGCGGCGACGGTACACGGGCACGCGCCGGAGGGCCTGCTAGACACCTACACCGCCGAACGCCACCCGGTCGGCGCGCGGGTGCTCGACTGGTCGCGCGCCCAGGTGGCGATCATGCGGCCGGACCCGCACTCCCGCGCGATCCAGGCCGTGGTGCGCGACCTGCTGGCGACCCGCGACGGCACCACGTACGTCTTCGAGCGCACCTCGGGCACGTCGATCCGCTACGAACTCGGCAGCGAGCAGCCGCTGGTCGGCCACGACGCGCCGGACTTCCGCCTGGCCGACGGCACCCGCCTCGGCGAGCTGTTGCAGGACGGCCGCGGCGTCGCCCTCGACTTCAGCGCCGAAGGGCGCCTGCGCGACGTAGCGCTACGCCGCGCCGGCCGGGTCCGGTACGCGGCCGGCCCGGCGCGCGACGACCTCGGCTTCGGCGCCGTGCTCGTCCGGCCGGACGGCATCGTCGCCTGGGCCGGCGACCGCGACCCGGACCGTGACTCGTTCGAACGCGCCGTCACCCGCTGGTTCTGAGTCATTTGTCACTTGTGGAGGTAACCAACGTGGAAAATCACTGGATCGCTACCTGGGGCACGGCACAGCAGCTGGCACCGGCCGCCGAACTCGGCGGCGGGCCGGAGATGCCGGACGAGCCGCTGGACCAGGACTCCGATGCCCCGCAGCCCGCGCCTACAGCGGTCAGCGCGCAGACCGTGCGCATGGTGGCGCGTTCCACCGTCGGCGGCACGGCCGTGCGCATCGCCCTCTCGAACTCCTTCGGGTACGCACCGGTGCGCATCGGCGCCGCCTTTCTCGCCCGGCCCGACGGCCCCGCGCGGCTGACCTTCGGCGGCCGGGACGCGGTGGTCCTGCCGACCGGCGCGCAGATCCACAGCGACCCGCTGGAGTACGAGGTGCCCGCACAGACGGACCTGGTCGTCTCGCTGTACCTCCCCGACGAGGACGTCACGCCGACGGTCCACCAGGTCGGACTGCGCACGGCGTGGCTCGCCCCGGGCAACCAGGCCGCCGAGCCGAAGCTGCGGGACGCCACCGAGTTCCAGTCGTATCTGTGGCTCACCGGCATCGAGGTACTTGCGCCCCCCACAGCCGCCACCGTCATCGCCTTCGGCGACTCCCTCGTGGACGGCATGGAGACCACGCCCGGCGCCGACGCGCCCTGGCCTTCGGTGCTGGCCCGCAGGCTCACCGCCCACCCCGGACTCCCACCCCGGGCGGTGATCAACATGGGCATCTCGGGAAACCGCGTCCTGCGCGAGACCGACGGCATGGGCGCCAGCGCGCTGGCCCGCTTCGACCGCGACGCGCTGGCCCGTCCCGGCGCCCGGTGGATCATCCTGTTCGAGGGCGGAAACGACATACTCTTCGGCCTGATGCCGGGCGCGCCGGACAGCGAACAAGCCACCGCAACGGACATCATCACCGGCTACCGCATGCTGATCGATCGCGCGCACCTGCACGACCTGCGCATCATCGGCTGCACGCTGCCACCGATCGGCGGATCGCCGGTTTTCACACCGGAGTTCGAAGACCTACGCCAGCAGCTGAACCGCTGGATCCGCGACAGCGGCGAGTTCGACGCGGTGACCGACCTGGACGCGGCCCTACGCGACCCGGCCATGCCGACGAGGATGCCCGCCGAGCTGGTCTCCGACGACGGCGTCCACCCGAACGACGCCGGCCACGCGGCGATCGCCGAGGTCTTCGACCTGGGCCTGTTCCGGGAGTAGGGCGTCTACCGTCGAATACCGCTTGGTTTGCGTACCGCCGCTCCGCCAGTTATTTGACCATTATTGTAGGTTCCCAATTTTGATTGCGCTTTCTCATCGGTTTTGCGTCTTTCTTGCGCTTACGCGAGGTCGATGAGAGATGTGACCGTTACGCGCCAAAGTGCTGGACGTTGCCGATGTTGTGCCCGCCGCGGCGCATGACGGTCCCGAGCAGTTCGGTGAGATCGTGCTCAATCTCGGCAAGCAGGCTGTCCCCGAAAACACACAGGGAGTGTTCCCACGGATGGCCGAAGGTGCCCAATCGAAAATCTGGGGTGATGTAGATGTAGTAGTCACCGTTGGGATAGGCGTCGCCAGGCCAGGGCGGTTGGCCTTGACCGCCGACTCGGGCGGGGTAAAAGCGGCAGCCGGGATGGTTCCAATCCAGCCAGTAGAGGTCCTCGCCGGGCTCGGTGCACGCGCGAAGACCGCGCTCGACGATACGCCGCAACTGGTCAACGGCTTGTTCACCGCCATCGAGTAGTACGCCCAGATGCCAGGTGACCGACGCTTGTGGTTCGGCTATGGCGGGCATGGACGGCACCCCGGGGTTGAATCGGAAGTCCGCGTCGAAACGGTCCCAGACCCGCTTGTACTCCACGTCGCCGATGTGGACGACGGGGCGTTCACGGGCAGGCGGCTCGGGTGGCGAGAGGTGAAAGGAGGTGACATCGGTGATCGGCAAAAACCCCGCGCTGGTCAGCAGGGCCGCCAGCGCTCCGTCCGCCTCGGCGAGGACGTAGGTCTTACCAGCCAGGCGGAGGTCAGGGGGCTGGCGCGCCCAGGCGCACAGAATCGACAGGATTGCAGGCTCAGGTGCGATCATCCCGCCGATCGCGGCAAAGTCGGTGTCCTCGAGGAGTTCCACCCAACCGGCGGCGAGGACCCGCCCGTCGCGCATCATGGCGGCGGTGTGCAGGTCCCCAGACGGTTCGGGCCCGTCCGCGACCAGTTCGACGAGCGAAGCACGATGCGGACCGGTGGCCCCGACCAGGTCGGGGAGTTGCTTGTGGTTCTCCTTGATCACGACACCCCGCGGCAGCCCGCCCTCCAACGTGACCGCCGCTAGGTCCGCGATCAAGACCTGGCGGGTCCATCCTGCGGTAAAGCCCGCAGACAGCAACCGATCGCCCAGATCCACCGGGGTGCCATGGGCATACACCTTCCACTCGGCTGGCTCGCCCCGGTCAGCGAAGGCCCTCGCCTGCCGCCAGACCAACTCATCGAGACCGTCCTCAGGTAGATCGGGGTGCGTCACCGTGCCATGTGTGCCGAAGTGAGTGCGAGCTACCCGCCCATCCCACTCGACCACACTGCCGGCCGGCGGCTCCTCGCGCACCCGTGCCCGCACCTGCCGATCGAACCGCAGCCGACACTCGTCCACGTCCACAGAAGCCGTCCACAGAAGCCATTGTCACGCCGCGGTTCCGATCCCACAGATTGTCGCTGGCGTCGGGCCGGAAATCCCGCGCGGCCGGCTACTCGTGGACGACGACACCGAGAGCCATGAACCGCGTGTTGCCTGCGCCGAGGTATACCGGCCGGGTCTGTGGTGCGCCTCCATGAACGACGCCCTCTTCCGACAATGTCCGACCGGTGTCCGGGTCGAGCCACAGCCTCGTCACGGACGACGTCGCGCGTGTCGCATCCTGTGCGCTCCCGCCCCGGTTATCTAGGATCCGCACCGTGCCGTTGGACGAGTTGCCGGACTGGTCGCCTGGGTGGTGCCTGGACCACCTGGGGGGCGAACCCGCCGAAGTGCTGTTCCAGATACAGCAGATATCCACGGTGCTCGGCCTCCGGTTGACCGATGGTACGGGCGTCGTGGTCAAGGCGCGCGCCGATGACGGCCGGGCCGTGTCGTGTGTCGCGGCGCAGGCCCGGTTGGCGGAGCGCGGGTTTCCGTGTGCGCGACCACTCACGCCGGTGACCCGGGTCGGTTCACTGGCCGTGCACGCCGAGGAGTTCCGGCCGGGCGGCGAGATGTTGCGCGGGGACTCGCCGGACGTGGCCGTGCGCTACGCGGAGGTGTTCGCCCGGCTGATGGCCGAGCTGGCCGTCGTGACCGTCGCGCCGCCGCTGCCGAATCCGCGCTGGGCACGTTGGGACCACCCGGACCCCGGGGTGTGGCCCGCGATCGAGTTCCTCGATGACCGGGACCAGAGCGCCGTGCCCGGGTACGTCGTCGACACCGCCGGCCGGGCCCGCGGGCGGATACTGGCCGCCGGCCTGCCGTGCGTGCTGGGCCACGCCGACTTCGAGGCACAGAACCTCCGGTGGCACAGCCGGGAGGTGTGGGCGGTGCACGACTGGGACAGCCTGGCGTGGCAACCCGAGGCAGCGCTGGTGGGAGCGGCGAGTGGGACGTTCGCCAGTGCCGGGCCGCCCACGCTGGCGCCGATCGACAGTTCCGAGGCGTTCCTGGTGACCTATCAGGACGTTCGGGGGCGCTTGTTCACGGCCGTGGAACAGGAGATCGCGTGGGCGGCCAGCCTGTGGCCGGCAGCGCACAACGCCCGATGGGAAGCGCTGCACGGCAGCACCCCGATCTCCGGCGACGCACTCCGGGCACAAGCGGCCGAACGCCTCCATCGAGCGAATGCCTAGCACCGACATGCGAGTCCGGATGGGCTCAGCCGATGAGGGCGTCGGCCAGTGCGCGCCACTCGGCGTGGGGAACGGTGTCCGGGTCCGTCGGTTGCACGACGAGCACGACCTGATCGGCGCCCGCATCGAGGTGTTGCGTCACGCGGGCGGCGACGGTGTCGATGTCGCCCCAGGCGACAAGCCTGTCGAGCAGGCGGTCGCTCGGCCCGGCGATGTCCTCCTCGGCGAAGCCCATCCGAAGCAGATTCCGTGCGTAGCCGCCGACCTGGGTGAGGAACCCGATGGGCTCGCGGACTGTGCCCCTGGCCAGCTGTGGATCGCTTTCGAGGACGACGTACTCCATGACGGCCAGGATCGCCTTCTCGCCCAGGATCCGCCGGGCCCGCGCGGTGTACTCCGGAGTGACCAGCAGCGGCAGTGCGCCGGCCGCGCGGTCGCGGGACAGCTCCAGCATCCGCGGACCCAGCGCCGACAGCATGCGGGCGCCGGCCGGGACCGGCGGGTCGGCGGCGTCCAGGCTGTCGAGGTAGGCGTTCATAGCCCGCAGCGGACGGTCGCCGTGCGCTCCGCCCAGCCCGGTGATCAGTCGTCCTGGATCGACGGCCTCGAGGTCGCGCCGCAACGCGACCACACTGTCGGACGCGTACATCCGGGCGGGGATGATCGCGCTTCCGACAGGGATCGTCTCGGTCGCCCGGATGACGTCCCGCAACGGGTCCAGGGTCGCCAACTGTCCGCCGGCGATCCAGATCGTCGAGTAACCGAGGCTCTCCAACATGGCAGCGTCGTCGCGGTGACCGCCGTCGGCGCGCACGTCCAGCGTCACACCGATACGCCCCAGAGCACCCGAGTCGAGCTGTGTCATCTGTCCACACCTTTCCTTGGTGGGTCGTGTCGCTGAACGATCGCGACGCTAATAGCTCAACCAACCTCGAGGTCAACCCGCGCTGGACCCCGTCGCATCCCCGGCTCCGGACGTCGTCTCATTTTTCGTCTCAAAATATCTCATATAGTCTCAGAATACTGTTGGCCCGAGACGACCTCGTTGAGGTGGCGGTACAAGGTCGCGCGGGATACGCCCGTCGCCCGCGCGATCTCGTCGACGGTGTGGGTGCCCGCCGCGTACATCCGCCGGGCCCTGGCGACCCGCTCCCCCGTCATCACGGTGCGCCGGCCGCGGCGGCCCCGCGGCGCCCGACCGACCTCGCCTTCCCCGGGCGCAGCGGTCCCGGCCCGTTCGTCGTCCCGGTCGCCGCCGTCGTCGAAGAGCTGCCGCGCCGCGTCGAGCACCTCCCTGCGCACGTCCTCGACGGGCGCGTCCCGGTTGTGCATGGCCGGGCGGGCAAGCAGGGCGAGCACCGCGGAAGCCCGGACACGCTCGCGCAGGCCCGCCCCCGGACCTGCGATGATCTCGATCGTGCGGGTGTTCTGGTCCACCACGCGGCGCAGCAGCGGCTCACGCATCAGCCACCACCCGTCGAAGATGCCGAGCAGCGGCAGATTCTCGAGGATCCCGTCCAGGAGGCCCGTGACGACCACCCAGCGCGCCTCGTCCGGCTCCAGCTTCTCGGCGGCGTCCAGGACCGCCTTGGCGTCGTCCAGCATCGGCGTCACGAGAGTCGCGAGGATCTGCACCTTGCTCGAGAAGTGATACAGCACCGTGGCCTTGCTGACGTCCAGCCGCACGGCGATCTGGCGCACCGACGTCTGCTCGTAGCCCTGCTCGGCGAAGAGCTCTCTTGCCGTGGTGAGGATGCGCGACCGGGTGTCGGATGCCGTCTGCTCGTCCATGCCCCGAGTCTAGGTACTTCCTGACCGCAGGGAGAGTGGTAGCGTGATAATCCTGACCGATGGTCAGGAAGTATCGGAACCACCAAGGAGCCGAGATGACACTTCCACCCGTCGCGGCGCCACTGCCGATGACGCGCCCCAACCCGTTCGACCCGCCCGAGGAACTGGCGGAGCTGCGCCGGAACCACCCGATCAGCCGGATGGCCTACCCCGACGGGCACACCGGCTGGCTGGTCACCACCCACGCCCTGGCCCGCACAGTGCTGGCCGACCCCCGCTTCAGCGCTCGGTCCGAGCTGACGCACCGGCCGATCTTCGAGAACGAGCTACAGGCACAGGAGCCGAAGCCGGCACCCCCGGGCATGTTCATCACGATGGACCCGCCAGACCACACCCGTTACCGCCGCCTCCTTACCGGCCAGTTCACCGTCCGCCGCATGCGGCAGCTCACCGAACGCATCGAGCGGGTCACCAACGACCACCTCGATGCGATGGAACAGCACGGCCCACCGCTGGATCTTGTGGATGCGTTCGCACGGCCGATCCCAGCGCTGGTGATCTGCGAACTGCTCGGCGTGCCCTATGCCGACCGGGATCGGTTCCAGGCCGACACCAAGACGATGGGAGATGCGCAGTCGACCAAGGAGCAGGCCCTCGCGGCCGTGGCCGACCTCGGCGCCTACCTCGGGGAGTTGGTGGCGGCCAAGCACCGCGAGCCGACCGACGACCTGCTCAGTGGCCTGGTCGGCAGCGGTGAGCTGACCAACGAGGAACTGACCAACATCGCCTTCATGCTGCTGGGCGCCGGGCTGGACACGACCTCGCACATGCTCGCGCTGGGCACCTTCGCCCTGCTCGCGCACCCCGACCAGTTGACCATCCTGCGGGGCGACCCGGACATCCTCGAGCTGGCCATCGAGGAGCTGTTGCGCTACCTGAGCATCGTCATGGCCACGGTCCGTACCGCGACCGAGGATGTCGAGCTGGACGGTCACCTGATCCGGGCCGGTGAGTCGGTCACCATCTCCACCGCGGCGGCCAACCGTGACCGGGAACAGTTCGACAACCCCGAGACGCTGGATCTCCGCAGGTCCACCAGAGGGCATGTCGCGTTCGGCCACGGCATCCACCAGTGCCTTGGCCAGCAGCTCGCCCGCGCCGAGATGCAGGTCGCCTATCCCGCACTGCTGCGGCGATTCCCCACCCTGCGCCTCGCCGTCCAACCCGAGGAGGTCCCGATCAAGCACAACGTGCTGATATACGGCTTGCACCAGCTCCCGGTCGCCTGGTGAGAGGATCCGGATGGACCGGGAGGCGGAGGAACCGGAAATTTCTCGGGGCGAGGTGTCGCATCCGGCAGTTCCCGTTCGACGCACTGGTGACAGCAGAGCGGAACTACCAAGGAGCAACCGATGCGCACCCTGATCGCCACCGCGTTCGTCTCGCTCGACGGCGTCATCGAGGCGCCTGGCGGAGAACCGGGCTACCGCAACTCGGGCTGGACGTTCAACGACATCGAGTTCGACGAAGCCGTATACAAGATCAAGGGCCGCGAGCAGGGCGAGGCCGCGGCCATGATGATGGGCCGCGTCAGCTACCAGGCCTTCTCGCCGGTGTGGCCGGACATGACCGAGGAGTTCTCCGGCTACAACGCGATGCCGAAGTACGTGGTGTCGACCACGCTGCGGGAACAGGACCTGGTGTCCAACTGGGGCGAGATCAGCGTGCTCCGCTCACTGGACGAGGTCGCCGCGCTCAAGGAGACCGAGGGCGGGCCGATCATCATTCACGGCAGCGCCACCCTGAACCGCAACCTGTCCGATGCCCGCCTGATCGACCGCTACCACCTGCTGGTCTTCCCCGTCCTGCTCGGCGCGGGCAAGCGGTTGTTCAGCGACGCCGACAAGGACAAGCAGAACCTCGAACTCGTCGAGAGCGAATCCTACGCCAACGGAATCCAGAAGCTGGTCTACGACGTCGTCCGCTGAGTGATCGCCGTCGCGGCGATACTGGCGCGTCGGATCCCGGCCGCCGACGCGGGCCAGTCGCCGCCCCTGACCCGGAAGCCGTCGTACCAGTCGTCGGAGGGCGGCCGCGCCTCGATCGCCTCCGGCACGGGCGGGACAAGGTTGTAGCCGGGCAGGGACCGGTCCTTGAGGTACTCGTTCCGCGCGTCGCGCGGGTTGGTCGACTTCATCTCGGTCGGCGTCGGAGTAACCGTGGCGTGCTTCGACGTCGACTGCAACTCCGGCTCGAGCCGCTGCACCCGCCAGCGCAGCCGCTCGGTGACGTATCCGGCGTTCGCGATGTCGGCACCGCGGCAACGCCATCGGGTGAGGTCGCGTCCACCGACAGCTCGGCAAGGGCCGCCACGTCAGGCCCGGCCCTGCAACTCGGACCGCGAGTCCTCACTGGCGCCGCCCCCGCCGCTGCCGTCCGGGGCCGTGATGTCGATCCCGGACTCGCGAACGTCCCGCTCGGTCCGCTCCGGCAGCCTGCGGTCCCGACGTTGTCCGGGTCGAAGCCCTTTCCAGGGCTCACGCCCGGCGCGGGCTTCAACCGCGGCATGTCCAAGTGCCTCGATGTCGTGCACGAGTTGCTCCACCGCCCGGTGCGGCCGGTACTGAGGTCCGCGACGGCGCTCATGACGTTCTCGTGGATCTCCGACGGCTCCGCCCCTGCGACCCGGCGTCGGCCCGGTTCGCCCTATTTCGCCGGACGCCGCGGCGCCCGCGCCTTCGGTGCCCGAACGACGCCGGACTCGGCTGCCCGCAAGATGCGGCGGAAGGTGGGGCATTCCAGGTGGCTCGGCGCGGGGCATGCGGCGGCGTGCCGCAAGCCGTCCCGCATGGCGCTCAGCTGAAGGATCGTCGAATCCAACTCGTCCGCCTTGGCCGTGAGCATGTCCCGGTCGATGCGCGGCCGCCCGTCCGGCGCGAACATGAGCGCGATCTCGTCGAGGGAGAAGCCGGCGGCGCGCCCGACCGCGATCAGCGCCAGCCGCTCCAGCACGTTCTCGTCGAACAGGCGCGCGAGGCCCCGCCGGCCGATCGAGGCGATCAGCCCCTTTTCCTCGTAGTAACGCAACGTCGAGGCGGGCAGGCCGGAGCGCCGCGACACCTCCGCTATGTCCAGGTCCGTCATCATTCTTGACCTCAAGTTGACTTGAACTGGCACGGTACGGTTTCCGCTTCCGAGCCGCAAGCAATGGAGATCATCATGAATGCCGTTCCCGAGACCAACGTCGAGCAGACCGCGCTATGGAACGGCGCGGGCGCACGCGGCTGGGTCGAGGCACAGGACCTGCTCGACCGGATGCTCAAACCGGTCGAGGACGTGCTTGTCGACGCGGTCCGCCCCGTACCCGCGCGCCGGGTGCTCGATGTCGGCTGTGGCACCGGCGGGGTCACCGTGGCCGTGGCCACGGCGCTCGGCGCGGGGAGCCGCTGCGTCGGGGTCGACGTCTCCGAGCCGATGATCGCCGCGGCGCGGGCCCGGACCGAACGCGAGGGCGCGCCCGCGAGCTTCATCCGCGCCGACGCGCAGTCGCACACCTTCGAGCCCGGCGGCTTCGACCTGATCGTCTCCCGCTTCGGGGTCATGTTCTTCGACGACGTCGCGCGTGCCTTCGACAACCTGCGGCGCGCCACGCGCGACGGCGGCGAACTCCGCTTCATCGTCTGGCGCGGCATGGCGGAAAATCCGTTCATGACAACGGCCGAGCGCGCCGCGGCACCGCTCCTGCCGAACCTGCCCGACCGCGACCCGGACGCGCCAGGGCAGTTCGCCCTCGCCGACGCGGATCGCGTCCGCCGCGCGCTCGCGGAGAGCGCATGGACCGGGATCGACATCCAGCCCGTCGACGTGGCCTGCAGCCTGCCCGAACAGGAACTGGCGCGGTACGTGACGCTGTTCGGCCCGGTCGGCAGGGCCTTGCAGGAGGCGGACGACCGGCTGCGCGACCAGGTCGTCGACGCGGTCCTTCCCGCCTTTGCTCCCTTCGTGCGAGGAACGCGGGTCCGCTTCACCGCTGCCTGCTGGGTCGTCACCGCCCGCGCGGCCTCCGACCAGGTGTGACCGGACGGAGACATGCCGGCGGCCCGGTCGGCACCGGGCGGGTCGTGGACCTCTACCATTCCGCGGATGACCGCCTACGACGATGGTGCCACGTTCGGACATCTGGACGCCTCGATCCTGCCGCTCCGCCAGCAGCGGATCCTGCTCACGATCCAGGACTGGGTGGTCAGGCACGGATACTCGCCGAGCACCCGGCAGATCGGTGATGCCGTCGGGCTGCGGTCGTCCTCATCGGTGTCGAAACATCTGGCCAGCCTGGAGGACAAGGGATTCCTCCGGCGCAGTGACACCATGTCCCGGCCGATCGACGTGCGGATGTTCCTGCGGGAGCCCTCGGCGCGGGAGACCACCGACGACTCGGTGAGCGTGCCCGTGGTCGGCGATATCGCGGCGGGAACCCCCATCTCGGCCGAGGAACATGTCGACGACATGCTGACGCTGCCGCGGGAACTCACCGGGCGTGGCAACGTTTTCGGTCTACGGGTGCGCGGGGACTCGATGATCGACGCCGCGATCTGTGACGGGGATGTCGTCGTGGTCCGGCAGCAGTCCGAGGCCCATTCGGGCCAGATCGTCGCCGCGATGATCGACGACGAGGCCACCGTCAAGGTGTACCGCCGCCGGAGCGGCCACGTCTACCTCGAGCCGCGCAACCCGGAATACGAGGTCATCGACGGGGACACGGCCGTGGTACTGGGCACCGTCGTCTCGGTGCTGCGCAGCGTCTGAAGACCACGCGAAAGCTAATCTCATTATTTACTTGCCTAATACTATTAGGCTGGTTGCCATGAGACCGGTGACCGAACGCGAGATCCGTGCCTCCTTCGTCAACTGCACGAAGGGCGCGGCGAAGCGCCTTGCCGTACCCAGGGACCTGGCCGACTGGCCGTGGGAGGACCTGGACTTCCTCGGTTGGCGGGACCCCTCCGCGCGGGATCGGGCGTACCTGGTGGCCGAATCCGGCGCCGGGCTCAGCGGCGTGGTGCTACGGGTGGCGCCACAGTCAGGGCACATCCGGCGCAGCATGTGTTCGCTGTGCTTGACCACGCACACCGGGGACGGCGTCTCCCTGATGACCGCGCGCAAGGCCGGCCGGAACGGCAAGCAGGGCAACTCCGTGGGTGTCTATCTCTGCTCCGACCTGGCCTGCTCGCTCTACCTGCGCGGGAAGAAGGACACCGGCCTGCGGATCTACGAGTCGCTCACGGTCGCCGAGCAGGTCGAGCGGACCAGGGTGAACCTGGCCGCGTTCCTGCACAGGGTGTTCGGCTGACGCGACCCGGCGCGACTCGTCCCATCTTGCGATTTCGGCAAAAAACGTCGTCAACCCGATGCCGGCGGCGGCAGGCTGGTGCTGGCAAGAGTCCGGGGAACAGCGGCCGAAGAGAGCCCACAGCCTCCGGACACATCGGACCGAGCACCGAGGCGAGAGCAGTGGACACACAGCACACACGGGACGCACAGTTCTGGGACGAGCGGTACGGCAGCCGCGACCAGCTCTTCAGCGGCGAGCCGAACGGTGTACTCGTCACCGAGGTGAGCGAGTTGCCGCCCGGGCAAGCGCTCGACGTGGGCTGCGGCGAGGGCGCCGACGCACTCTGGCTCGCCCGGCGCGGCTGGCAGGTCACCGCGGTCGACATCTCCCGGATCGCGCTGGAACGCGCCGCCGAGGCGGGCACGGATGTCACCGGACGGGTGGCCTGGACCCGCGGTGACCTGACCGGCATCCGGCCCCCGGCCGGCGCGTTCGACCTGGTGTCCGTCCAGTACTTCCCGCTGCCCCGGCACCACCACGCCGCACTGCACGGGCTGTTGGCGGCCGTGGCACCCGGCGGCACGCTGCTGGTGGCCGGGCACGACCTCGCCGACCTCGGCTCGCATAGCGAGCAGGGGTTCGACCCGTCCTACTACTACCATCCCGGCGATATCGCCGAGCTTCTCGACGACGCCTGGGCCGTGCTGGTCAACGAGACCCGGTCGCGGACCGCGCCCGCCCCTCCGGGCGCCGGGCACACCCACGACACAGTCCTGCGCGCACGGCGGCTGCGGTGAGCCGGCCCGAGTCGGGACCGGATCAGTCCGGCCGGACGAGCACCTTCAGCGCCGTGCGGTCGGCCATCGCCCGGTAGCCGTCGGGCACCTCGCTCAGGCCGATGGTGCGGTCGAACACCCGGCCGGGCTCGACCGTACCGTCGAGCACATCGGGCAGCAGTTCGTCGATGTAGGCGCGCGCCGGGGCCACCCCGCCGGTCAGCGTGACGTTCCGGACGAACATACCGAAACCGACCGCCGCCTCCCGGTACTGTGGCATCCCCACTCGGCTCACCCTGCCGCCGGCCCGGACCACGCCGAACCCCGTCTCGAGCGCGTTCAGGGTGCCGACGCACTCCAGCACGGCGTGGGTCCCATCACCGCCGGTGAGCTCACGAACCCGCTCGACGCCTTCCTTCCCGCGCTCGGCGACCACATCCGTGGCGCCGAACTCGCGGCCGATGTCGGTGCGGTCGGTGTGCCGTCCCATGAGGACGATCCGCTCGGCTCCCAGCCGCCGTGCCGCCAGTACCGCACACAGCCCGACCGCGCCGTCCCCGATCACCGTCACCGTCGTGCGCGGGCTGACGCCGGCCGTCACCGCGCAGTGGTGCCCGGTCGGGAAGACGTCGGACAGCGTCAGCAACGAGGGAAGCAGCGCGGAGTCCACACCGACGGGCAGCTTCACCAGCGTCCCCTGTGCCTGTGGCACCCGCACCGCCTCGCCCTGGCAGCCGTCCACATCGCCCGCTCCCCAGAAGCCGCCGTTGCGGCAGGAGGTGTGCAGGCCCTCGCGGCAGAAGTCGCAGGTGTTGTCCGCCCAGACGAACGGGGAGACCACGAGGTCACCGACGGCGAGGCCGGACACCGCCGAGCCGACCTCCTCGACGACGCCGATGAACTCGTGGCCGATGCGGTCGGCCCGCTCGGCGTCGGGTTTCGACTGGTACGGCCACAGGTCACTGCCGCAGACGCAGGAGCGCAACACTCGCACCACGGCGTCGGTCGGCTCGCGCAGCTTCGGGTCCGGAACCTCCTCCACCCGCACATCGCCCGCGCCGTAGATGACAGTCGCTCGCATGAACCCCTCCGATCCTGCTCGCTTCCGAACTCCCTTGCTCGATCCCAGCGGGTAGCTAGATCGGCTCGGCCCGGCCCGGCGAACCGACCAGCCGGTACCCCGCGCGACCGGAGAACTCGGCGGTGAGCGCGAACCGGTCGCCGCGCACCACGGTATGCCGCCATTCCACCGGCCGCCCCTCGGCGTGACCGATCCTGCTGACGGAGAACGCGGCCGCGGCCGCGTCGCACCGCAGTTGGACGCGCTCGGCCGGGGTCGGCACGACGGCGTGGATCTGCTCACTTCCGCGGTCGAGCCGGATTCCGGTGCGCCGGTCCAGTTCGTCGTACAGGCTGGTGTGCCGGAAGTCGGCGTCGAGCAGCGGCCGGGCCAGTGACTCGGGAAGCCAGACCCGGTCCAGCGCCAGTGGCTCCTCCCCGGCCAGCCGAAGACGTTCCAGGTAGACCAGGGGGGTGGACGCCTCCAGGTCGAGCCGCTCGGCGATGATGGCGTCCGCCCGCACGTCGAAGGTCCGCACGACGCTGTGCTGGGAAAGGCCCGCCGCCTGCACGGAGGCGAACAGGCTGTAGAGCGCACCGACCGGCTGGCTGATCTCCGGGATCGGTGCGATCCGGGGTTGCCGCCCGCGCTCGGAGATGATCACCCCGTCGGCCCGTAGCTGGCGCAGCGCCTGGCGCACCGTCTGCCTGCTGACGCCGTACTCCTCGACCAGCGCGAGCTCGCCGGGGACGTAGTCGGCGAACTCCCCCGCCCGCACCCGGGTGAGCAGGTGCCGCTGCAGTTGCCGCCACAGGGGAACCGACGTGTCCCGGTCCAGGGTGCTCCCGGCCATATCGCCTCCTCCCGTCCACGGCGACTCTATCGATTGCCTTATGTACGAACATATCGTAACGTAAATGTACGTACATTAAACGGAAAGGAGTGGGGCGATGACCGTGCGGGCGGTCGCCGACGGCGAACCGGCCGGCTCCGGCGAGCGGCACCGGTGAGCGCGGACACGGCGACCCCGGTCACGCCGTCGGGCCTGGCCCAGGTGGCGCCGGGCCTTGCGGTCGCCGTGCTCGTGGCGGCGGTGGCCACCATCGCCGGCCGGTTCGTGCCGATCGTGGGCGGCCCCGTGTTCGGCATCCTGCTCGGCGCGGCCCTGGCCGCACTGGTTCCCGCGCTGCGGTCCAGTCGCTGCGGTCCCGGCTACGCGGTGGCGGCCAAGCCGGTGCTGCAACTGTCGATCGTCGTGCTGGGCACCGGCCTTTCCCTGCGGCAGGTCGTCCAGGTCGGCGGGCAGTCCCTTCCGGTCATGCTCGGTACGCTGGCCGTGGCGCTGGGCGGGGCGTGGCTGCTGGGCAACCTGCTGGGGGTACGCGGGGATGCCCGGACGCTGATCGGCGTGGGCACCGGCATCTGTGGCGCCTCCGCCATCGCCGCGACCAGCGCGGTCCTCAAGCCGAAGGACGCCGAGGTCGCCTACGCCCTCGGCACGATCTTCACCTGCAACATCGCAGCCGTACTGCTGTTCCCGCCGCTGGGGCACCTGATGGGCATGAGCCCCGAAGCGTTCGGGCTCTGGAGCGGCACCGCCATCAACGACACCTCCTCGGTCGTGGCGGCCGCGTACGGCTACGGCGGGGAGGCGGGCGCGCACGGCGTGGTGGTCAAGCTGACCAGGACGCTGATGCTGGTCCCGATCGTGCTCGTGCTCGCGGTGCTGGCCGCTCGCCGAAACAACGCCGCCCAGGCGTTCGACCCGCACGGCATGCCGTGGCGGCGGATCGTGCCGCCGTTCCTGCTCGGGTTCCTCCTCGCCGTCACCGTGGGCAGCCTCGGCGTGATCCCCGATTCCTGGCACCCAGCCCTTTCCACGGCAGGCACCTTCCTGATCACCACCGCGCTGACCGGGATCGGGCTCGGCCTGCGGTTGACCGATATGCGCACGGCCGGTCATCGTCCGCTGCTGCTCGGGGTGCTGCTGTGGTTGGCGGTTTCGGTCTCCAGCCTCGCCCTGCAGGCGCTCACCGGGACCGGCTGATCGGACCGAGGTGACCTCACGCTCAGCGACGTGCGACAACGAAATACCACCCGATCGTGGCTCGAACATACGGTCGAGTATACGGTATGGTGGAGCCGTGAGCAGGACTTTCGGCATCGACACCTCCCGCATGGGCGAGGCGGAACTACTGGCCACGCTGGACGAGATCGAACAGCAGCGGCGAGGCCTCTCTGCCCGGGAACTGGCGGCCCTGGCCGAACTGGACGGCCGCACCACCGCCACACGGCGCCTACCGCCATGTCGCGGCGCTGGCGCGGGAGATCCTGCGCATCAACCCCCACGACGCCCGGCAACGGGTGGCCCACGCCCGAACAGCGGTGGCCCGGCACGGCCCCACCGGTACCCCGCTGAAGCCGGACCTGCCCGAGGTGGGTGCCGCCGTGGCGGAGGGCGCGATCGGGCCCGAACATGAGGAGACCATCCGCGCCACCGTGGCCAGGTTCCCACAACCGGTGAGCCTGCCCGACCGGGAACACGCCGAGGCGTTGCTGACCACAGCCGCGCGGGAATACGAACCCCACACCGTGACCGCGCTGGGGCGAGAGATCGTGGCCCGCCTGAACCAGGACGGAAACCCACCCACCGAACACCACCTGACGCGGCCCACCCGGTTTCTGGACTGGCGCGACACCCGGGGCGGTCCGGGACCCGAAACGACGACCCAGACGCAACCTCCTCCACCACCAAGGAAAGGAGGCCGCGTGAGGCCAGATCAGCGGTGCGACAAGTCGGCGACGAACAGCGGGCCGACCAGTCTCAGCCCGCGGTCCTGGTTTTGATCAGCGGCGCGTCTCGCGACAACTCCCGGAACCCGACGCTGTAGTACAGGCCGCGCGCCTCGGGATGCCCCGGCGCACCCATGCAGGCGACCGTCATCTGGGTGGCCCCGGCCACCCGCGCCAGATGCATCCCGTGCAGAAGCATCGCCCGTCCCAGCCCCCGCCGCCGGTAGTCCGGATGCGTCCCGACCGGCTCGAACTCAGCGGTCTTGTCCGCTTCGTCGAGCCACATGATCGTCGAGGATGCCATCGTTCCGTCCGGCGCCTCCACCAGGATGTGCAGGTCGCCGCGATACGCCGCCGTCCGCCGGACGCCCTGGTAGCCCTCGGCCGTGTAGGTCGAGGGAGCCCAGGCGTCCAGGTGGGCTCGGACCGCGGCATCCGGTCCGGCCTCATCGGCGGTGCGGAAACGGAATCCGTCCGGCAGCACCGGCTGTTCCAGATCGGTGAGATCCCGTTCGTTGAGCTGGGTCCAGGACCCGGTGTCGCCAAGCGAGGCCGGGTCGGTCTCATAGCCGTGCGCCGCCCATCGCCTCAGGGCGAACTCATCGGCGGCGCTCGGCCTCACCGTACGCTCGATGTCCATCGCCGCGCCGTCGTACCAGTCGATCACCTCGTCAACCAGCCCGGCGTGGTCGGGATGGACCTGATACGCCAGATAGGCGTTGGTGACGTCCTTCTCCGACCCGTCGCTCCGCCTCACCCGGCGCGGAAGACGGGCCCAACCCCACGCCACCAGATCCCCGCCGGAAAACCACAGCCGACGCGGCCAGCTTGCGCCGTCGCTGGCGTGCCCCCTACCCCAGATCCAGGCCAGCTCACCGAACGACGCGTCGCTGTTCACCAAATCCGGGCGGATGGCGGTGACACGCTGCGCCAGACCCTGCATGAGCCGCACGTCCGCGGCGGTCACAACCTCGAAGTTCGCCATAGCGCGCCACTGTGTCAGGACGCCGCGAAGCCGTCGAACCGTTTCCGGGGCCGCCGATCGCGGCAGCCAACAACACGACCCGCGAAGCGCACCGTCGTGGTGGCGGAACCTATCGGCGCGCGTCCACCTTCGTCGCGGCGTCCCCGAACACGAACGGATCGGGCTCGCACTGGGCGATGAAGTCGCTGGGAAATCCCGGGTCGAACTCCACCGCATCTTCCAGGTGCCGGATCGCGTCCTCCGGCAGGGTCAGCTCGACGGCCCCCAGATTCTCGGTGAGCTGGGCGGCGCTGCGCACGCCCACGATCGGCAGGATCGCCGCGGATTTGCCGCGGGTCCAGGCGATCGCCACCTGCGCGGGGTGAGCGCCCAGCTCGTCGGCGACCGTCCGGACGGCACCGGCCGCCGCCCGCTCCCGCGCGGTGAGGGTCGCCGGATCGAACCGCGAGGGGCCCGGCGCACCGGCAGGGGCATCCGCGGCACCGGAAAGCACACCTCGCGCGAGCGGCGCCCAGGTGGTCACGCTCAGCCCGAATGCCTCGGCCATCGGCAGCAACTCCCGTTCGATATCCCGCTTCAGCAGGTTGTACGGCACCTGCAAGCCGGCGAACGGGGTCCGGTCGCGCCACTGCGCGAGGGTGTTCGCCCTTGCCACGACCCACGCGGGAGTGTCGGAGATGCCGATGTGCAGAATCTTTCCCGCGCACACGGCATCGTCCAGCGCGCGCATGGTTTCCTCGACCGGAGTGTGCCGGTCCCAGATATGCACCCAGTAGATGTCGATGTAGTCGGTGCGCAGCCGGCGCAAGCTGCGTTCCAGCGACAGTACGAGGTTCTTGCGGTGATTGCCCGCCGCGTTGGGATCCTTGGCATCGCGCGACAAGGTGTACTTCGTGCCGATGACGAAACGATCGCGCCTGCCGAGGACCGTGCCGAGCGTGCTCTCCCCTTCGCCGTAGGCCGACGCGGTGTCCAGCACGTTGCCACCCGCATCGGCATAGGTGTCCAGGATGCGCCGCCACTCCCGCGGGTCGTCCAGGACCATCGTGCCGAGCGCCAGTTCCGAGACCCGCAGCCCGGTCGGACCGAAAAGCCGGTATCGCATGGTCATCCCGCCTTCGGGAGCACGTCACGGGCCGAAACCTCGAAGGCCGAGGCCGCCAGTCCCCAGGACACGACCCGGCGGGGCACCACAAGGATCCACGCGGGATCGAGGGGAAACGCCGCACCCAGCCGCTCTCCCGTCTCGGCGCCACCGGTGGTGCGAGCCTCGGCACGCCCACGGATCTCGACGCCCCGTGGTGTCCACGGGTCGACCTCGGCGAGATCGTCGACGACCAGCGCGACCTCGGCGGTCGCCTGGACGTCACGGAACTTCCTGCTGCTCGCCATCCCGGTACCGGCATAACCGCCGATCACGATGCCGCCAGTGGCGGTATCCAGCAGGAACCCGACCGGCTTGACCCGAGGCATCCCGTCCGCGCCGACCGTCGCGAGGCGGGCCAGCGGCTGGCTCCGCAGGTACTCGAACTCTGCTGTGGAAAACACGTTCATGCCGAACAGCGTCGACCGGTCCTCCCGGCGGAGGGAGGCCCCGGCAGGGCCCCTCTCCCGGACGGCTTGGCCGATCGCGCGGGGCGGACGCCGCTAGACTCGGTGACCATGGTCGACAACGCGCTGGGCGGTTTCCTGCGAGCCCGGCGGGAGGCGATCGCGCCGTCCGCGGCCGGCTTCCCGAGCGGGCCCCGCCGGCGGACACCGGGGCTGCGCCGGGGCGAACTGGCCACGCTCGCCGGAATCAGCGTCGAGTACCTGACCCGCCTGGAGCGGGGGCGGGACCGGCACCCTTCCGGTCAGGTCCTCGGCGCGCTCGCCGACGCGCTCGGACTCTCGCCGGAGGAACGCGTACACCTGCATCGCCTGGTCAAGGCGAGCGATGGCGGGGGGTGCGCGCAGTCAGCGCCGCCGCGACCGGAACCGCGGCCCACCGTGCGCGCCCTGCTCGACCGGATGGAACCCACACCCGCCCTGATCGTGGACGCCCAGGGCGACGTGCTCGCGAGCAACACCGGGTTCCGGCTGCTCGCGGGACCGGTCGGCCTGCTGGACACCGATCCACCCAACCTCGCGCGCTTCGTGTTCACCCACCCGAATGCCCGCGTGACCTTCCCGGACTGGGACCGAGTGGCGGACGACCGCGCCGCGGCACTGCGGGCCGCCGGCGATCTCGGGGACCACGCGGCCGCCGCGCTCGCCGAGGAACTGTCCGTCACGGCGGGCACCGAGTTCACCCGCCGGTTCGCCGCCTCCGCCGTGCTGCCTGCCTGGACCGGCGTCGAACGCTGGCGGCATCCCCGGTACGGCACGGTGGACCTGGCCTACGAGAACCTGGCTCTGGCGGGTACCGAAGAGCATCGCCTCCTGGTCTACCTGCCCACCGACACCGCCACGGCCGATCCCCTCGCCGGTGACAGCATGGTCCCGGCCGCTGGACACGGGTACGCCTGAACGTGTTGCCTCGAGACCACGGGTCGCGCGGTGCGGACCTGGCGGTCTCCTCCCGACGGTGATGCGCCACCGGGCATTCTCACGGGGTCCACACCATCGTCCGCTGGTGCAGCCGCTTGCCCTGGTGCCGGATACCGGGCACCAGCGGAGTCGGACCGTGCGCGACGAAACCCATACGTTCGAAGAACCGCACCGCACGGGTGTTCTCGCGCAGGGTCTGGAGGTGGCAGCCGGGTGATCCGGTTTCCCTGAGCCGGTCGAACCAGCGGTTCATCAGCCCGGCCGCGGCGCCGGTGCCGCGCGCACGGGGCTCCACGTTGATGTGCAGGTGCGCCGGCCACCGGTCGTCGTCGAAATCCCCGGCGGTGGGCTCGCGCCGGACCGCGGCGAGAGCCGTATCCGCGAGTGCACGCGCGAAGAATGCCGCGGTGCGCGGCCGGAACATCAGCCGGTGCCGCTTGATCGCCCCCACCAAGCGGTCGCTCTCACTGGGGAACGTCCGGCCGTCCAGGCAGCCGACCAGATACCCGGCCAGCGCGCCGTCGACCACGGCGAGAAACACCGACTCCGGTTCCCGGTCCAGGTACGGGTCGAGGTAGATGGCCAACTCGGACTCCGCATGGCCCCACAGCGAGGCGCTGGGAGCCCCCTCGCCCGCGCGGCCGGCCAGCGTGCGGAGCTCGGCCCGGTCGGCCTCCGTGAATGTCCGGATTTCCACGCCGCCTGCCTACCCTGCTCGGTGGGAGCCGTCCAGGCTGACACGCGGGGTCCCGTGCCGCTCGCCGCGCCCTGGCCCGGGGATGATGGCCACGGCACCAATCCAGCGACGAACGGGAGCCGGGAATGTCGCGTTATCACGAACTCAAGCACCGGGCGGTGACCTCGTTCCAGCGTCGGGTCGGCAACCCGATATTGCGCAGGCTGCCGAGTCAAACCCTGCTGGAGACCACCGGGCGGAAGTCCGGTCTGCCCCGGCAGACGCCGATCGGCGGGCGGCGGATCGGAGGGGAGTTCTGGTTCGTGTCCGAGCACGGCGAGAAGTCCCAGTACGTGCGCAACATCCAGGCCGATCCGCGGGTCCGGCTCCGGCTGAACGGGAGGTGGCACTCCGGCACCGCGCACCTGGTGCCGGAGGACGACGCGAAGGCGCGGCTCAAGGCACTGCCACGGATGAACAGCGCCGCGGTCCGGGTGGTCGGAACCGACCTGCTGACACTGCGCATCGACCTGACCGACCTCACCGGCTGAGCCGGCGGGGTGACCGGCGACGCCCGGACGAGAAACCATGACAGCGATTGACAGGGTTCCGCCCTAGCGTCGGCGGCATGACCATGTGGAACGAGTTCATCGCGGGCAGCCCGCGAATCGCCGAGATCTTCACCCGCCGCCATGCCGCGGCGGGCAACCTGTGCATGCTGGCCACCCTTCGCTCGGACGGCTTCCCGCGGATCAGCCCGGTCGAACCGCGGATCTTCGAGGACCGGTTGTGGATCGTCGGCATGCCGAACACGACGAAGTTCCGGGATCTGGCAAGGGACCCCCGTTTCTGCCTGCACACCGCGACCGTGGACACCGAGGTCAAGGAGGGGGACGCCAAGCTGTGGGGCAGGGTCCGTGATGTCCGGGACGAGGCTCTGCACCAGCGGTTCGCCACGGCGCTGTTCGAGGAGACCGGTTTCGACCTGCGCGGGCAGAAGTTCGACCCCTTCTACGCGGCCGAGCTGACCGGTGCCTCCTCGGTGGAGATCAGGGAAGGCGGCATGGAGGTCACGATCTGGAAGCCGGGCGAGCAGGAGACCGTGGTGCGCAAGGAGTGACCCGGCCGGCAGTACGCGCACCAGCCGTGGTCCACGATCGAGGAGACGAGCCTGCTCGACGGTGAGCTGGTGCAACAGGCCGCCCGGCCGCTCATTCCTTGCGCGGCGGTGCCCAGGCGCTCACCCCCAGCTCACCGGTGTTGCCGAGGTCCACGGGGGCGCCCAGGGGCACCGCCTGCCAGTGATCCCCTTCCGTGGGGGCGACCTCGAGATACTCACCGTTCGTGGCGGGCACCGAGGCATCGGTGACCTTGTTCCGCCAGACCAGCCCCGCCACCGCCTTCTGCCCGGGTTCCAGGGTCAGCGGGGTGGGTCCGGAGTCGAAATCCTCCATGGTGGCGATCGAGGCCGACCCTTCGTGCACCCGCACGTCGAGCAGGTTCCGCTCGTCGTCCCGCAGCCGGATCGCCGGGTAACCCTGCACCGTGCGCGGCCGCGTGCCCTCGTTGGTCAGCTCGATGTTCAGCACGCGCAGTCCCATCGCGGCGTCCTCGGCACCCAGGGTGACGACGAGGTCCGGCCGCGGGGACGCCGAGGTCGTCGAGGGCGTCGCCGTCGACGGAGGTGGTGGCGTCGGTGCCGGAGTATCCGAGCATCCTCCGAGCACGGCCACCAGCAGAGCCAGCGCTCCGAGGCGACACACGTTCCCGACCTTCACGCGTTTCGCAGGCACGTGAACGATCTTCGCAGCTCGCCCGACGCGCGCTACCCCGGGCCGGCGATGTCCACCATCCAGCCGATGCCGAAGCGGTCCACGCAGCTACCGAACTCGTCGCCCCACATCTGCTTCTCGAGCGGGACCGACACCGTGCCGCCCTCGGACAGCTTGGCCCAGTAGCCGCGCAACTCCTCGACGTCATCGCCACTCAGGCTCACCGTGATGTTGTTTCCGGGCTTGTACTCCATTCCCGGTGGAAGGTCGGAGACCATCAGCGTGAACCCGCTGTCGGTCTCCAGCATGCTGTGCATGATCAGGTCGGCCTCCGGCGCGTCCGGCGCGCCGAACTCACCGAAGGTGCTCACGGTCAGCGTGCCGCCGAAGACCTGCTGGTAGAACTCCATGGCCTGGCGGGCGTTGCCGGTGAAGTTGATGTACGGGTTCAGACGGGTGGCCACCGGGCACTCCTTCGTCGAGTCGGATCAGCATCGTCGCAGATCAGCGCGCTACCGACAACCGAGTCCGAACCCGGCACCGGGAATGTGTGCCGGCGATGTCGATCCGGGTGTCGACCGTTCGTGTAGAGGATGAGCGGCGGGCAGCCGCCGACCGTACCGTCAGCCCTTCGAGGAGGAACCAGTCATGCAGCACTACCTGCTCAGCATCTACCAGCCCGATGGCGAACCGCCCGCACCCGAGGTGCTGGAACCGATCATGCGCGAGGTGGAGGCGGTGAACGACGAGCTCAGGGCGGCGGGCGCCTGGGTGTTCGCCGGTGGCCTGCACCCGCCGGGCACGGCCACCGTGCTGCGGGCCGAAGGGGGCAAGGGCGAGGTGTTCACCACCGACGGTCCCTACCTCGAGGGTAAGGAGCACATCGGGGGCTTCACCGTCATCAAGGCGCCCGATCTGGATGCCGCGCTGGAGTGGGGCCGCAAGCTCGCCGCGGCGATCACCCTGCCCATCGAGGTCCGGCCGATGCAGGACGGAAGCTGCGGGTGACACCGGCATGCCGGAGGTGACCGCCGCGGAGATCGAACGTGTCTTCCGCGCCGAACACGGTCGCGCCGTGGCCTCCCTCGTCCGCGTCTTCGGCGACATCGATGTCGCCGAAGACGCGGTCCAGGACGCCTTCACGGCCGCCGTTCGGCGGTGGCCGTCCACCGGGCTGCCGCCCAGCCCTGCCGGATGGATCATCACCACCGCTCGCAACCGGGCCATCGACCGGCTGCGCAGGGAGGCATCCCGCGAGGACCGGCACGCCAAGGCCGCGCTGCTGCACGCCCGTGCCGAGGACACGGCGGGCACGACACCCGAGGAGGAAGGCCCCGTGCGTGACGACCGGCTGCGCCTCGTCTTCACCTGCTGCCACCCGGCACTGGCCACCGCTGCCCAGGTGGCGCTCACCCTGCGGCTGCTCGGCGGGCTCACGACCGCGGAGATCGCCCGTGCCTTCCTGGTGCCCGAACCGACCATGGCCCAGCGCCTGGTCCGGGCCAAGGGCAAGATCCGCGACGCCCGCATCCCGTACCGGGTGCCCACCGACGCCGACCTGCCGGACCGGCTCCGCGCCGTGCTGGCCGTGATCTACCTCATCTTCAACGAGGGCTACGCGGCCAGTTCGGGGGACGCCCTGGTCCGTGCCGATCTGTGCGCCGAGGCCGTCCGGCTCGGCAGGCTGCTGGCCGAGCTCATGCCGGACGAACCGGAGGTCGCCGGGCTGCTCGCCCTCATGCTGCTCACCGAGTCACGGCGGGAGGCCCGCACCGACCCCGCGGGCGCGCTGGTACGGCTGGCCGAGCAGGACCGCGACCGCTGGGACCGCCGGCTCGTCGCCGAGGGCCAGGCGCTGGTGCGGGCCTGCCTCCGGCGCAATCAGCCGGGGCCGTACCAGGTCCAGGCCGCGATCAACGCCGTGCACAGCGACGCGCCGACCGCGGCCGACACCGACTGGCGACAGATCCGGCAGCTGTACGACCAGCTCTACGCCCTCACTCCGAACCCGGTGGTGGCGCTGCACCGCGCCGTCGCGGTCGCCGAGGTCGACGGGCCCGCCGCGGCGCTCGCCCTGGTCGACGACCTCGCGTTGCGGACGTACCACCTCTTCCACGCCGTCCGCGCCGACCTGCTGCGCCGGCTGGGCAGGGAGGCCGAGGCGTCGCGGGCGTACCAGGCGGCACTGGAGCGCACCGGCAACGCCGCCGAACGGGCGTTCCTGGAACGCGGCCGCCGGTCACTCACCCACTCCCGGGAGCGGGACCTCCGGCGCTGAACGGGCGAGCCCGCTGATCGCCGGGCGGTGCCGGGGCCGAGCCGCCGGTCACCGCGCGGCGTCGAGGGCGCCGCGCCGGGGGTTCCGCAACGGCGCGCCCATCTCGCTGAGATGAGCCAGGATCTGCCGGTAGGAGCGCAGCAAGCCGGTCTGGCTGTACGGCAGCCCGCGCTCGGCGCAGAAGCGTCGCACGATGGGTTGCGCGCGGCGCAGATGCGGACGCGGCATGTTGGGGAACAGATGGTGTTCGATCTGGTAGTTCAGCCCGCCGAACACGAAATCGGTGATCCGCCCGCCGCGGACATTCCGGCTGGTCAGTACCTGCTTGCGCAGGAAGTCGACCGGCCCGTCACCGCTCATGGTCGGCATTCCCTTGTGGTTCGGGGCGAACGAGCAACCCATGTAGAAGCCCCACAGCCCTTGATGGACCACGATGAACAGCACGGCGATACCTGGCGAGAGCACCAGGAAGACCGCGGCCAGGTAGAGCACGGTGTGCGTGACCAGCAGCGCCCCTTCGATCCGGCGGGATCGGGTGTCCCCGCGCAGCACGGCCCGGAAACCGGACACGTGCAGGTTCAGCCCCTCCAGGAGGAGCAGCGGGAAGAACAGTACGGCCTGGTGCTTGGCCGTCCACCGCAGCAACCCGGCTTTGCGACCGGCCTGTTTGCCGGTGAACGCCAGCACCGGGATGTCGATGTCCGGGTCGTGATCCTCGTGGTTGGGGTTGGCGTGGTGACGGTTGTGACCGTTCACCCACCACCGGTAGCTCATGCCGACCAGGCCACCGTGCGCCAACCCGACGATGTCGTTGGGCCGACGGGTACGGAAGATCTGCTTGTGTCCCGCGTCGTGGCCGATGAACGCCAGTTGGGCGAAAACGACGGCGAGGAACGCCGCGACGAACAACTGCCACCAGGAGTCACCGAGGTAGGCGAAGGTGACCCACGCGGCGGCCAGGGCGAGCAGGTTCCCGCCGGCCTTGGCCGCGTAGTACCCGTACCGCCTGCGGAGCAGCCCGGCTGCCCGGACCTCCTGGGAAAGCGCCGCGTACTCGCTGCCCCTGGCGGATTTCGTGATGGTGTCGATAGCGAACTCCTTCACTGCCGAGATCGGAGCCTGGGCCCGTGCCTGCGCACGAGGGGCGTCGTCAACGGCTCGAGCCGGCGGGCGCGGAGAAAAGCGGATGGCGTACGGGGCCGTGATCGGTGGCGCCACGCGCGACGAAGTCCACCGGCTCCGCGGCGCGGGGGTGGCTGAAAACGACCGGCTTGACATACGCGGGTGCGTGCGCCTGGCGGTGGGATGGATTGGTAGGCAAAAGATCTCCTGACGTGGTTGTCAATGGCAACGTCGAGGACCGGGCGGATCGACACGTCGCCACCGGGCTCACGAAGAGCCACGGCGTCACCGAGGTCGGCCTGCTCGGCCGACGACGGAAGCGAAAGAGGACCTGGGGAGGCCGTAGCACCGATGGATCCGCCTGGCTGAACGATGGGCGGGTCCCTCGAACAAGGTCCCGCGGCGGTCGGCTCGACGTTGTACCACCAACGCTACCCTTCTCCGGGCCGATCCCGCTACCGGCACCCGCGATCCGTTCCGCGCATCTCGATTTGACGCCACCGAGCCGGGCGTGCTCCACTGAGCATGGTTCAAAGGTTTTTGTGTTCGTTTCTGCAGACGCTCGCAAGAATTGAGCGGGCGTAGCCGGTCTTCTCCCAGAGTCGTAGCTCTCCTGGAGTCTCAGCTCTCCCAGAGTCCCAGCTGTGCGCGCGACCCGAGGCGCCTGATCTCATGGCGTCTCGTCGGATGGAAGATGTGGAGATTGTATGACCCAGGGCACAGTGAAGTGGTTCAACGCGGAGAAGGGGTTCGGCTTCATCAGCCCCGATGACGGCAGTGCTGACGTCTTCGTGCACTACTCCGAGATCCGCGGGAACGGCTTCCGTAGCCTCGATGAGAGCGCTCGTGTCGAGTTCGAGACCGGCCAGGGCAACCGTGGCCCCCAGGCGACCGGCGTATCCGTCCTCTGACGGTACCCGCTGCGGGATAGGGGCGCTCACCGTTCGGTGAGCGCCCTTGTCATACCTGGAGCAATCGAAACCCGCGTCGGCGTGACCGCTCATACGCGGCGCTTGGCCCCTTCCAGCACCGCGATCAGCAGCACGGCCACGCCGAGGACGAGCAATGGCACGACGTATCCCATTGCTCCGGTGTGCTCCCCGAACAGCCAGCGGAACGGTCCGCTGTGCTCCTTCGCGATCACCCAGCCACCGAACGGGATCGCCCCCAGCGTGATCCCGGCCAGCGCAAGCAGCCCTTCCAGCCCGTCGATCGCCTTGTTCTGCATAGCCATTCCCGTGAACTCCCCTTTCCGCCGGTGCGCTCAGGTGCCACGCACCCGTACCGCCGCCGCCAGTACGGCGGCGCCGAACACCGCAAGGGACAGGTTCGCGTAGATCTCGTACCCGGCGAGCAGGTCGATCCGCGGGATGACGAACCGGTTGAAGACATTCAGCACCGCACCCAGCAGCGGCTGTCCCGCCAGGTAGTCGATCGTCCCGCTGATCCCCGCCAGGACCAGGTACAGGCCGAGGACCTGAAGTCCCTTGCGCATACCTCGACGCTAGAGAGTCCCGGTACGGCAAGGGATCGGTCGGGGGAATGTCCACGCCCGACCGAAGTAGCCTTCCGCCGGCCCTGCCACGACGAAAGTATCGATCCGCGCGACGCCGGTATCGTCCCGCGGGCACCGCACGCAGGCCGCGGCCGTGCCCAGTAGGTTCGACGGCATGGACGGTGCCGGACTCGCCAGCCGGCGCGGTGTCCGCGAGTGGCTCGTGGACACCGCCCTCTTCCTGGCCGCGGTGGCCTTCGGGCTGCTGACCGCGGCCGCGCGAGTCGAACTGGGGCCGCCGGTCCGCCCCGGCTGGCTGTTCGACGTCGACCAGTTGATCGGGGCGCTCGGCTGCGCCGCGCTGTGGCTGCGCCGCCGCTGGCCGGTGGCGCTGGCCCTGGTACTGATCGCGCTGTCGGTCTTCGCCGAGATGAGCGGTGGCGCGATGCTGGCCGCGCTGTTCACCGTCGCGGTGCACCGGTCACAACGCACCACCATGATCCTGTTCGCCCTCGGTATCGCCGCGTCCTTCGGCTTCGTCCTGCTCCGTCCCGATCCGGACGTCCCCGGCTATGTCCTGGTGCTGTTCAGCCTTGCCATGCAGGGTGCCGTGGTGGGCTGGGGCAGGGTCATCCACCACCGGCGCCAGCTGGTGGTGTCCCTGCGCGACCGCGCCGCACGCGCCGAGGCCGAGGCCCACCTGCGTGCCGAGCAAGCCCAGCACCGGGCGCGCGAGGACATCGCGCGAGAGATGCACGACGTCCTCGGCCACCGGTTGTCGCTGCTGAGCGTGCACGCGGGCGCGCTGGAATACCGCCCGGACGCGCCTGCCGAGGATGTCGCCCGTGCGGCCGCGGTGATCCGGGACAGCGCCCACCACGCGTTGCAGGACCTGCGGGAGGTGATCGGCGTACTGCGCGCTCCGGTCGGGGAACTACCCCAGCCGACCCTGGCCGACATGCCACAGCTCGTTACCGAGTCCAGGCAGGCCGGGATGCGGGTGGTGCTGCGGCAGGAGGTGACCGGCTCGGTTCCGGACAGGCTGGGCCGCACCGCCTACCGGATCGTGCAGGAGGGCCTGACCAACGCGCGCAAGCATGCGTGGGGGACCGAGGTGACGGTGACGATTTCCGGCGCGCCGGAGGACGGCCTGACCGTCGAGGTCGGCAACGGCCCCCGCACGCCGCCGGCGTCCGGGGCCGCGCCGGGGCAGGGTCTGATCGGCCTCGCCGAGCGCGTCGCGCTGGCCGAGGGGCGGCTCGAACACGGCCCCACCGAGGCCGGCGGGTGGCGGCTGGCGACCTGGTTACCCTGGCCGCCATGACCGAATCCGAGACCTCGGTGGTCGGCGTGCTCGTGGTCGACGACGATCCGCTGGTGCGTGCCGGCCTGGTGATGATGCTGGGCGGCGGCCAGGACATCAGGGTGGTCGGCGAGGCCGGTGACGGCGCCGAGGTCCTGCACCTGGTCGACCGGCTCGCCCCGGACGTGGTGCTGATGGACATCCGCATGCCGACCACGGATGGGCTGTCGGCCACCGAGACCCTGCGCGCCCGTGAGCACGCGCCCGAGGTCATCGTGCTGACCACCTTCGACGCCGACGAGCACGTGCTGCGGGCCCTGCGGGCCGGGGCGGCGGGGTTCCTGCTCAAGGACACCCCGCCCGCCGAGATCGTGGCCGCCGTCCGGCAGGTGGCCGGAGGTCGCCCGGTGCTGTCCCCTTCGGTCACCCAGCGGCTCATCGACAGGGTGGCCGACTCCGAGCAGGACCGGCGCCGGGCCCGGGCGCTGGAACAGCTGGAGTCACTGAACGAGCGGGAGCGTGCCGTGGCCGTCGCGGTCGGCCACGGCAGGTCCAACGCCGAGATCGGCGCCACGCTCTACCTCAGCGTGCCCACGGTGAAGACGCACGTCTCCAACATCCTCACCAAACTCGGGCTGAACAACCGGGTCCAGATCGCCCTGCTCACCCACGACGCCGGCCTGCTCGACCCCTAACCAACCAGCTCGAGGCCGCCGTCGACGGTGAGCACCTGCCCGGTCAGCCAGGTGGCGGCGGGATCGGCCAACCGCAGGATCCAGGTGGCCACCTCCTCGGGCCGCCCGCGGCGACCGAGCGGGATGCGGGCCGCCTCCGCGCGCTTGACCTCCTCGACCGCCTCCGGGGACAGGCCGGCGGAGGCCAGCGCCCGGCTTTCGGTGGGACCGGGGGCGACCGCGTTCACCCGCACCTGCCGATCGGCCAGCTCCAGCGCCCAGCTCCTGGTCAACTGCTCCAGTGCCGCCTTGGACGCGGCGTAGTGCGCGACGCCGGCAGCCGGACGGTGCCCGAGGGTGCTGGACACGTTCACGATCGCACCCCCGGCGGCCTCGAGATGCGGTAGTGCGGCCTTGGCGAGCAGGCTCGGCGCCGTGACGTTGGTGGCCAGCAGGTCGGACACCCGCGCGGCGGTGACCTCTGCCAGTGGCATGGTGGCGAGCACACCGGCATTGTTGACCAGCACGTCGAGCTTGCCCCACCGGGAATGCGCGGCCTCGACGACGGCCGCCGCGGCCCCTTCGTCCCGGATGTCCGCGACGAACGGAACCACACCGGGGTGCCGGTCGGCGAGTTCGGTCAACGCCTCGGCCCTGCGCCCGACGCCCAGCACCCGCGCTCCGGCCGTGGCGAAGGCCCCCGCCGTGGCCGCACCGATCCCCGAGCCGGCACCGGTCACGATCACCACGCGCCCTGCGAAATCAGCCGTCATCAGAACCCCCGATCATATCGTTCGATGTTCGTAGAACATAGAACGAAGTTATCATGGGCAACATGAGGGACGCGAAACATCCGGCGACCGCGGAGATCAGCCTCACGCGGGTGCTCGCCGCGCTCAGCGACCCGATCCGGCTCGGGCTGGTTCACCTGCTCGCCGACGGCGAGGAGCGGGCGTGGAGCGAGCTACGGGTACCGGTGGCCAAGTCCACGCTCAGCCATCACCTGAAGGTGCTCCGCGACGCGGGCGTCACGCGCACCAGGCAGGAGGGAACCCGCTGCTTCGTCCGGTTGCGAGCGAACGACCTGCGGGGCAGATTTCCCGGCCTGCTGGACGCGCTGCTCGACACCGTCCGGGCCGAGGACATCGGCACCGAGGTCGGCGCCTGAGCCACACCCGTCGACCGCCCGCAACGAGCGGCGCGGCTATTTCCTCGCGGTAATCTGCCGCACCGACCAGGAATCGCCGTCCGGGTCGGTGCAGAAGACGAACCCGACGTTGTTCAGGTCCTCCCCATCACGGCTCGACCGGAAACCCGATCCTTCGGCCACTCGTACCTCGCTGACCGCGACCCGTTCGCCGCAAGCTGCGCGCGTGCCGCATGCACGTCCGGGACCACCAGTTGCAGCCCCTTGAGCGAACCGGGCCGCATGCCCTCGCCGATGCCCGTACCCACCACGACCGAGCACCCCGATCCCGGCGGGGTCAGCTGCACCACCCGCAGTTCCTCGTTGATCCGGGTGTCGTGATCCAGGTGGAAACCGAACTGGTCGGCGTAGAACCCCTTCGCTCTGTCCACATCAGACACGGGAACGACGACGACTTCCAGCGCAACCCGAGCCGCGAATGCCATATCGGTTATATTACTAGTATGGCAACAGCTTTCGCGGCACTGGCCGAACCACGTCGGCGCGAGATTCTCGATCTGCTGCGCACCGGAGAACGGCTGGTCGGTGACCTGGTGGAGCGACTGGAGGTCACCCAGCCGGCGGTATCCAAGCATCTCAAGGTGCTGCGCGAGGCCGGGCTGGTCGAGGTCCGCCAGGACGCGCAGCGGCGCTGGTACCGGCTGCGCCCGGAACCGCTGGCGGAGGTCGACAACTGGATCGCGCCGTACCGCGCGCTGTGGCACGACCGGCTCGATGCCCTCGAGCGGCACCTGGACGCCATGCCGGACGACCCAGGTTGACGACGAGGTTGACGACGAGGTTATTGACGAGGTAATTGACAACGAACGTTCGGCCGAACGGCAACCGGTCAGGGCTCCGTGGGGGCGGCCGGCTTCACGCCGGTGATCATGACGTTGTAGAACAGCTCCCGCGGCAGCACCTTCGCCAGCAGTTTCCGATCCACGACGGACAGCCGTAGCCAGGCACGGTAGGCGAACCATCGCCAGCGCAGGGTCAGCTTCTCCGGCGGAACGGCCGCCTCGAAAGTCCGGATCGGCCAGCCGAGCAGGGCCGCGGTGAACTCCTCGGTGACCGCCTGGACATCCACCGCACCCGCGCCCAGTGCCGTGCGCTCCAACTCCGTGGGATCGAAGGTGTGCAGGTCGACCACGGCCTCCAGCGCCGCGGCACGGGAGGACTCGTCCAGTTCCTCCTGCGGCCTCCGCCAGGAACGCAGGGCGGGCAGCCGGGTCAGGTTGGTGGTCAGCCACCAGGTGAACTGCCCCAGCCGGCGGGCGTAGGAGTCCCCGATCCTGGTCGGCTCGCCGGCGAAGACGAACCGGCCGCCCGGTTTGAGCACCCGCAGCACCTCGCGGAACGCGGCCCGCACCTCGGGAATGTGGTGCAGCACCGCGTGCCCGATCACCAGGTCGAAGCTGTCGTCCGGGTACGGGATGCGCTCGGCGTCGGCCACCCGGCCATCCACATCCAGGCCGAGGTTCTCGGCGTTGCGCAGCGCCACCCGCACCATGCCCGGCGAGAGGTCGGTGACCGAGCCACGCTTGATCACCCCACCCTGCATCAGGTTCAGCAGGAAGAACCCGGTACCGCTGCCCAGCTCCATCGCGGTGGGGTACGGCCAGTCCGCCTCCCCGGCCACGGCACGGAACACGTCGGTTGCGTAGGAGATGCAGCGTTCGTCGTAGGAGATCGACCACTTCTCGTCGTAGGTGCCGGCCTCCCAGTCGTGGTACAGCACGTTGGCCAGCTTCGGATCCCCGTAGGCCGCCTGCACCTGCTCGGCGGTGGCATGCGGGTTGGGTGTGGGGTCGGTCGTGTCCGTCACGGGCGGCTCACTTGCCTTCGAAGGCGGCCTTGCCGGGACCGTTCTCGATGAACGACTGCATCCCGGTGGACTGGTCCTCGGTCGCCCACAGCGAGACGAACAGGTTCGTCTCCAGCTTGAGCCCGTTGCGCAGGTCCAGGTCGAGGCCGCCGTCGATCGCGGCCTTCGCCGCCTTGAGCGCGACCGCGGGCCCCTTGGCGAACTGCGCGGCCCACGCGTGCGCCGTGGCGTACACGTCGTCCGGGGCCACGACCTGATCCACCAGCCCCAGCGCGAGTGCTTCCTCGGCCTTGACGAACCGGCCGGTGTAGACGAGGTCCTTGGCCTTGCTCGGGCCGATCAGGCGGGCGAGCCGCTGGGTGCCACCCGCGCCGGGGATGATGCCGAGCTGGATCTCCGGCTGCCCGACCTTGACGTTGTCCCCTGCCACCCTGCGGTCGGCGGTCAGCGCCAGCTCGAGTCCGCCGCCGAGGGCGTAGCCGGTGATCGCCGCCACGGTCGGCTTGGGGATCTCCGCCAGCGTGGTGAGCGAACCGGACAGCGCTGCCCCGAACTTCGACATCTCCACATAGGACTTCGCGGCCATCTCCTTGATGTCCGCACCACCGGCGAAGGTCTTCTCCCCGCCGTAGAGGATGACCGAACGCACGTCGTCCCGGTCGGTGGCCTCCCTGGCTGCCTCGGCCAACTCGGCCTGCACCTGGTTGTTCAGCGCGTTGACCGGCGGCCGCTCCAGCCGGATCGTGCCGACCCCGGCCTCGACCTCGAGACGTACGAACTCGCCCACGCCCATCCTCCTCGTAGTGCCGACACCCGCGGGGCTCCCCGCAGGCTACCCGTCAGTAGAACACGTTACCGGCGCCGGGCGAAGAAGCGCGCACCGGAACGCTCCAGAACCAGGTCCTGACCGAAGGTGGCGGAAAGGTTCTCGCCGGTCAATACGTCCTCGAGCAGGCCACCGGCCACCATCCGCCCCTCGGCCAGCAGTAACGCGTGGGTGAACCCCGGCGGAATCTCCTCCACGTGGTGGGTGACCAGGACCATAGCCGGGGCGTCCGGATCCATGGCCAGCGTGGAAAGCCTGGCCACCAGGTCCTCCCGGCCGCCGAGGTCGAGCCCGGCGGCCGGCTCGTCCAGCAGCAACATCTCCGGATCGGTCATCAGCGAGCGCGCGATCAGCGTGCGCTTGCGCTCGCCCTCGGAAAGGGTGCCGAAGGTGCGCCCGGCGAGATGCTTGATACCCAGCGCGGCGAGCAGCTCGTCCGCCCGCTCGGTGTCCAGCGTGTCGTAGTCCTCCCGCCAGCGGCCGAGCACGGCGTAGCCCGCGCTCACCACCACGTCCCGCACGGTCTCGTCCGCGGGCACCCGGCCGGCCAGCGCGGCGGAGGTGAACCCGATCCGCGGCCGGAGCTCGAACACGTCCACCCTGCCCAGCCGCTCGCCGAGCAGGTGCACCGTGCCGGTGGTGGGGTGCAGCTCGGCCGCGGCCATCCGCAGCAGTGTGGTCTTGCCCGCACCGTTCGGGCCGAGCACCACCCACCGCTCGTCCAGCTCCACGGACCAGTCGACGTCGGCGAGCAGCTTGTTACCCCCGCGCCGGACCCCGACACCAGACATATGCACCACGAGGTCGTCCAGTTCCGCCTGCTCGATCTGCTGCGTCGGCTCGCTCACAGGGTCATTGTCACTGACTCGGGGCACAGCCGTCACGACGACCCACCCCTCCGCCCGGTGTCCAGCTGATGAGAAGCTGACCGCAGCGCCCGACGACCGTGGCAGCATCGGATCCGTGATCGAGTTCGCCCCCGTGTCGCCCCGCCCCTGCCCGGCGTGGGCCCTGTGGCGCGACCGCGCGGTCGACCTCCTGCTGGTCGCGTCGTGCGGGTGTACCGGCCGCTGATTCGCCGTACACCCGGTCCCGACGCACCCTCTTGGAGAATCCCGATGACCCAGTCGATCACCCCTGCCGAAATCCACCCGCGGATCACCGATCCACTGCTTCCCGACCTGCTGCCCAGTGAACGTCTACTGTGGACCCCTCGGCAGCTCGCCGAGCTGACCCGCACGGTCGGCGGCGAGCTGGCCACGGCGCTGCGCGGCCTGCTCCGGTTCGACGCGGACCAGCGCTGGTGGGCACGGCTCGCCCTGACCGACGGTGTGGAGCTGTGGTTGCTGTCCTGGCTACCCGGCCAGCAGACCAGGCCGCACGACCACGGTGGCGCCGCGGGTGCGTTCACCGTGCTGCAGGGTGAGCTGACCGAGGAGTACCGCTACCCCGGCGGCCCGATCCGGCAGCGGGTACACACCGCCGGTGGCGGGCTCGGATTCGGCGCGGGCAGGGCCCACCGGCTCGGCAACGCCAGTGCCACTCCCGCGGCCAGCGTGCATGCCTACTCCCCGCCGCTGGTACCGACCAGGGAGTACTCGGCCCTGGCCGAAGTGCCCGCCGAGATACCGCCGCTGCCGGTGGTCGTCCCGTGACCGCACGCGTCGACGAGGTGCTCGCCACGGCGAGATCCACTGTGGACCGTGTGGGTCCGGAGGAGGCACTGCGCCTGCGGGCGGGCGGTGCGTTGCTGGTGGACATCCGACCGGCCGGCGACCGGGCGGCGGAGGGAGAGATACCCGGCGCCGTCCCGGTCGAGCGGATCCATCTGGAGTGGCGGCTCGACCCTTCCAGCGAGCACCGGCTGCCGGGAGTACGTCCCGACCGCGCGGTGGTGGTGATCTGCAACGAGGGTTACGCCTCCAGCCTGGCCGCCGCCGAGGTCAAGCGGCTCGGGCTGCCAGGGGTGACCGATCTGGTCGGCGGGTTCCGGGCCTGGCGGGCGGCGGGCCTGCCGACGAGCGGCTCAGGCCAGCACCACCTTGCCGAGCTCGGCGGGGCTGGCCAGTAGCGAGTGCTTCGGTAGCACCCGCACGGTGTAACCGAGGGAGCCCGCCCGGGGCAGCCGCAACGAGGCGCCGAACCCGCCGCCGCCCTCGGGCTCCATCGGCACCACCACCGGATCGAGCAGGTCGTCGGTGTCCCCCACCCTGCCCAGCAGGGCCTGCACCTGCACATCGGAGGGATCGAGGCCGGCGAGGTCCACCCGGGCGCGTACCCGGATCTCCTTGCCGACCACCAGGGTTTCCGGTGTCTCGACCAGGAACTCGGTGTCGAAGATGCGCACCCGGTTCCAGGCGAGGTCGATCCGGTCGCGGTACGCGGCGAGCGAGCGGGCACCGGCACCGGACTCCTCGAGCGCGGCGGTCACCGCGATGGCCGCGGGCCGGTAGTAGGACTCCACGTACTCTCGCACCATCCTGGAGGCCTGCACCCGCGGCCCGAGCGTGTCCAGCGTGTGCCGGACCATGGACATCCAGCCGGCGGGCACCCCGTCCGGCCCCCGGTCGTAGAACAGCGGCGCCACCTGCTGCCCGAGCAGGTCGTAGAGCGCGGCCGCTTCCAACTCGTCGCGGCGCAACGGATCGCGGATCCCGTCCGCGGTCGGGATGGCCCAGCCGTTGCTGCCGTCGTAGTACTCGTCCCACCAACCGTCCCGGATGGACAGGTTCAGTCCGCCGTTGAGCGCGGCCTTCATCCCCGAGGTGCCACAGGCCTCCAGCGGTCGGGTGGGGTTGTTCAGCCAGACGTCACAGCCGCGGTAGAGGTACCGCGCCATGGCCATGTCGTAGTCCGGGAGGTACACGATGCGGTGGCGCACGGCGGGATCGTCCACGAACCGGATGATCTGCTGGATGAGCTGCTTGCCGCCCTCGTCGGCGGGGTGGGACTTGCCGGCGACCACGATCTGGATCGGATGCTCCTCGTCCAGCAGCAGCGCGCGCAGGCGGTCGGGGTCGCGCAGCATCAGGGTGAGTCGTTTGTAGGTCGGCACGCGACGGGCGAAGCCGACGGTCAGCACGTCCGGATCGAAGATCGTGTTGGTCCAGCCGAGTTCCAGCGCCGAGGCGCCCCGCTGCAGCCAGGACGCGCGCGCCCGGCGACGCACCTCGGCCACCAGCTTCCCACGCAGGTCCCGCCGCAGGTCCCACAACTGCTGGTCGCCGACCTCGGGCCGGGCGCTCGGCTCGCCCCCGTCGTGCCCCCACTCCTCGTCGCTGCCGCCGAGCAGGGCGCTCATCTCCCTGGCCACCCAGGTGGGTCCGTGCACCCCGTTGGTGACCGCGGAGATCGGCACCTCCGGATCGTCGAAACCCGGCCACAGCCGGGCGAACATCCGCCGGGACACCCTCCCGTGCAGCGCGGACACCCCGTTGGCGCGCTGGGCGAGCCGCAGGCCCATATGCGCCATGTTGAACATGCCGGGGTTGTCCTCGGCACCGAGCGCGAGGACGCGGCGCACGTCGATGTCCGGCAGCAGCCTGCCGTCGCCGAAGTAGTGCTGCACCAGGTCGACGGGGAACCGGTCGATACCCGCGGCCACGGGGGTGTGCGTGGTGAACACCATGCCCGCCCGTACCCCGGCCAGTGCCTCGTCGAAGTTCAACCCGTCCGCGGCCAGGATCTCCCTGGCCCGTTCCAGCCCGAGGAAGCCCGCGTGCCCCTCGTTCATGTGGAACACCTCGGGCTGCGGATGCCCGGTCAGCTCGCAGTAGCGACGCACCGCGCGCAGCCCGCCGATCCCGGCCAGGATCTCCTGGCGGATCCGGTGGTCGGCGTCACCGCCGTAGAGCCGGTCGGTGACCCGGCGCAGGTCCTCGTCGTTGGCCTCCACGTCGGTGTCCAGCAGCAGCAACGGGATCCGGCCAACCCGCGCCTTCCACACCTGGGCCCACAGCCGCCGCCCGCCCGGCATCGCCACGCACACCTGCATCGGCTCACCGCCGGGTTCGGTGACCAGGTCCAGCGGCAGCCCGCTGGGGTCGATCACCGGGTAGTGCTCGACCTGCCAGCCGTCCAGGGACAACGTCTGGCGGAAGTAACCTGCCCGATACAGCGGGCCGACCCCGACCAGCGGGGCACCGAGATCGGAAGCGGCCTTGAGATGGTCCGCGGCGAGCACGCCGAGCCCACCGGAGTAGTTGGGCAGCGCCTCGGTGACCCCGAACTCCATGGAGAAGTACGCCACGGCCTCCGGCAGCCCGCCGGCCGCCGCCTCGCGCTGGTACCAGCGCGGCTCGGTGAGGTAGCGCTCCAGGTCCGCGGTCGCGGCCCCTGCCCTGGCCAGGAACTCCTCGTCCTCGGCGAGTTCTTCCAGCCGTGCGGGCGGAACCGTGGTCAGCACCCGGAGCGGGTCCTTCACCTGCCGAAACAGCTCGCCGTCGATGGAGGCGAAAAGGTCACGGGTCGGCGGGTGCCAGGTCCAGCGCAGGTTGGTCGCCAGCGCGCCAAGGCCGGTCAGTCGCTCGGGCAGGCTCGCGTGCACGGTAAACCGGCGGACTGCTCTCATGCTCTGCGACGATAGCTCGCCGGGCAACTGATCGCGGTCGGGCCCGCACCGGGTGTTGGCGCACCCGGACGGTCGGCCGACGCGGCACGGTTCCATGCAGCAGAATGAGGTGGTGCGCAACCGGCCGATGCTGATGCTGGTGTCCCTGCTCGCGCTCGCGGCGCTGACCACGTCCGGATGCGCCGAGCGGATACCCGGCTCGGCGCGGCAGAGCACGACCCTGCTCCTCGACCACGTGCAGCGGGGCACGACCTCCCTGGTGCCATCCGACTTCGTGCGGGGCAGCGATGGGGGCGAGATCGACACGCTGGCCGCGACGGTGATCACCGAGGTCCGGGCCTTCTGGCGGCGCGAGTACCCTTCCGTGTTCGGTGAACCCTGGCGGGAGCTCGAAGGGGGCTTCGTCTCGGTGGACACCGCCGACGCGGGCGCCCCACCGCCGCCCTGCACCCAGTCCGCGTCCGACGTCGAGGGCAATGCCTACTACTGCCCGGCGGAGGACGTGATCGTGTGGGACCGCGCCGCGCTGCTGCCGGTGCTCACCGAGCGGTACGGGGCGGGCGCGGTGATGCTGGTGCTCGCGCACGAGATCGGGCACGCCGTACAGGCCAGGGCCGGGGTGACCGGTCGGTCCGGGCGCGCCGACCCGCGGCTGTATCCGACGATCGTGCTCGAGTCGATGGCCGACTGCTACGCGGGGGCGTTCCTGCGCTGGGTGGTCGACGGCGACTCCGGGCACCTGCGGCTCGCCGAGGACGAGCTGGACGCGGCGCTGCGCGCATTGATCACCTTCCGGGACCCGATCGGTACCGACAACAGCGAGCAGGGGGCGCACGGCGACGCCTTCGACCGGGTGTCGGCTTTCCAGGACGGGTACCAGGCGGGCACGGGGCCGTGTTCCCGGATCACCGCGGAGAACCGCACCTTCACCCAGCGCGCGTTCACCAGTGCCGGTGACCTGGAACGCGGGGGGAACCTGCCGCTTCAGGACCTGCTGGCTGCGATGACCGAGGACCTGGACGCGTACTTCACCGGGATCGTCGGCACGACGGGTGCCCCGTGGTCGCCGCCGGAGCTCGGCGAGGTGCCGACCGAACCGCGTTGCACCCGCGGCGGGCAGGGCGGAATCGCCTACTGCCCGGACGCGAAGGCGGTGCGGGTGCACACCGAGGGGATGCTCGGCGAGGTGCACGCGGGGATCGGTGACTACGCCGCGGGGACACTGCTGGCCAGCCGGTACGCACTCGGCGCATGGCAGGCGACCGGGCATCCACTCACCGGCAGGAAGGCGCAGCGCGGCGCGCTGTGCCTCGCCGGCGCCTACACCGGCTCGCTGCTGCGACCGCAGCGCGACTTCACCGTCTCCCCCGGTGACCTCGGCGAGGCGGTGCAGCTCCTGCTCCTCTACGACTACCCGGCCCGGGACGTCGACGGCGGCTCGCTGACCACCGGGTTCGCCCGGATCGCCGCGTTCCGGGCCGGGGTGACCGCCGGGGCGGGCGGCTGCGGTCTCGGTTGACCCGACCTAACTCACTGTCGAGTTCACTGAGCCGATCGGCGTACAGCGGCACCCGGCACTTAGTAGGGTGCCGATGATTCGGTGTGCGGATGGTCCGGTCGGGCCAGTGACAGGAAACGAGCGAGCATGAGTTTGGCAGCACGGCGGCGTTCGAGGCTGGTCGGGTTTCTCGCCGTGGCGACCCTCGGTGTCGGCACGGCCTGCGGTGGCGAGAGCACGGAAGGCCAGGCACAGACCCCGGGTGACGTGGCGGGCCTGCCGGTCACGCACTTCGAGAGCGGGCTGAAGGCGGACGCGCCACAGCCGGACCTGGATGTCCGCAACGCCACCGACGGCGAGGAGGACCGGATCGCCATCGCGTCGATCGCCGACGTGAGCGAGTACTGGGCACAGCAGCTCCCGGCGAACTTCCAGCAGGAGTTCGAACCGGTGCAGGAACTGCTGTCCTACGATCCGGAGGGCAAGGACTTCCGGACCTGCGGCGCGTCGACCTCCGACGCCGCGATGAACGCGTTCTACTGCCCGCCGGAGGACCTGGTCGCCTGGGACCGCGGGCTGCTGCTGCCGCTGCTGCACGAGCGGTTCGGCCCGATGGCGATCGTGACCGTGCTGGGCCACGAGTTCGGGCACGCCGTGCAGCACCGGCTGGGGGACAAGGCGGGTATCACCGGCTCGACCAAGACGATCGTGAAGGAGCAGCAGGCCGACTGCTTCACCGGCAGCTACTTCCGCTGGATGGCCGAGGGCAGGAGCACGTATTTCGAGGTCTCCACGTCCGAGGGCCTGAACCAGGTACTCGCCTCGCTGTTCTTCATCCGGGACGAGCCGGGCCAGTCGGCGCGCTCCCGCGGCGCGCACGGCACGGCGTTCGACCGCACCTATGCCTTCCAGCTCGGCTTCGAGCAGGGCGCCGTGGAGTGCGCGGGGATCGACCAGGCGAGTATCGACGCGCGGATCACTGAGCAGCCGTTCCATCCCGGGGACAGGGAGAAGGGGGACAGCAGCCTGGACCGGGAGCTGATCGGCCACTTGCAGGAGAGCCTGGACAAGGCCTTCAAGGGCGCCGGGGTGCAGGGGCCGACGATCGTGGACGAGGGTGGTTCCTGCCCGAACGGCCCGAGCACGCCACCCGCCTCGTACTGCCCGGACAGCAACACCGTGAACATCGACCTGGCCACGCTCAGGGAACTCGCGCAGCCGGTGGACCGCAGGGCGGAGTTCAAGGGCAAGGAGACCACCGGGATGGGCGACTTCGCCGCGCTCGCCGAGATCGCCTCGCGCTACACGCAGGGCATCCAGAAGGGAGTCGGCGCCTCACTGGAGAACGCGGGCGCGGGGCTGCGGACCTCCTGCCTGGTCGGAGCCTGGGCCGGAGCGGCGAACCGGGAGGGCGCCACACTGCGACTGTCCTCGGGCGACCTGGATGAGGCGATCGCCGAACTGCTCCAGCCGCGCAGCCTGATCGCCGCCGACCTGGAAGGCAACCAGGTGGCCAACGGGTTCGAACGCGTCGAGTCCCTGCGGGTCGGCTACCTCCAGGGCTCCGCCCCCTGCACCCAGCAGTACGGCTGAGCCCGGTCAGAAGAGAGCGGAGGTGAGGTCGCGGCGGGCCTTGAGAACCCGCTCGTCGGCGGAGTCGAAAAGCTCGAACAGGCCGACGAGGTGTTCCCTGACCTGGTTGCGCTCGTCTCCCGCGGTTCGCCGGACCGTACCGATCAGCCGGGCGAAGGCCTCGTCGACCTGGTTCTGCGCGACCTCGAAGTCGGCGGCCGCGAGCTGCGCGGCCACATCCTTCGGATCGGCGTCGGCACGCCCGACGGCCGTGGGATCGACCTCGCCTGCCCGCCGCATGAACCGCACCTGCGCCAGCGCGGCCTTCGCCTGCTCGTTGGCCGGCTCGGCATCGAGAATGCGCTGGTAGGCGTCCTCGGCGGCGGTGAAGTCACCGCGGTCGAGCGCTTCCTCGGCCTCGGTGAAACGCGGGTCCTCCTCCGGCTGCTGCTCGGCCTCGGCACCCTCCTGCTGGGCCTGGCCCGCGCCGGGCAGCTTGTCCTTCAGCGCGTCCAGCAGCGAGTCCAGCCACTGCCGGATCTTCGGCTCGGGCAGCGCGCCGGAGAAGGCATCCACCGGCTGCCCGCCCGCGATCGCCACGACCGTGGGGATGGACTGCACACCGAACAGCTGCGAGACCCGCGGATTGGCGTCGACGTCGATCTTGGCGAGCACCCAGGCGCCGCCCGACTCGGTGGCGAGCTTCTCCAGCACCGGGCTGAGCTGCTTACACGGTCCGCACCACTCCGCCCAGAGATCGACTACGACCAGCTGTTGCATCGAACGCTCGACGATCTCGGCCTGGAACGTGGCCTCGGTGACGTCGATGACCGAAGGACCACCCGCCGCCGGCTGTTGCCCCTGCGCGGTGGGCCCTCCGGGACTCGGCCGCTGCCGCGTGGTGTCCGCGCGCGACTTGAGTCCGGACAGGTCGACCGCACCGGAGAGCGCGGCTGAGGTGGTTGCTGACTTGCCTGCTGATCCGCGTGGGTGTGTCACGACTCCATCCTGGCATGGGACAGCTGATGCTTCACCGCTGGTCGCCCCTGCTCGCTCGGGCCCGGCGTTCACTCGCGATGGTGCACCAGTCACCGGTAGCAGTCCACCCTCACCCGAGCGGGTCAACCGGGACCGCCGAACACGCCCATGTGGTCGAACGTATGTTCTACTGAGGATGATCGGCTGATCCAGTAGGGGGACAAGAAACCAGCAACAGGAGGCGGGAGTTGGCGTACAAGATCACGCATCGAACGACCGGAAGGGAACTGCGCTTCCCCAACCGGGCCGCGGCCGAGTCGTACATCGAGCGGCACGGCGGCGGGCTCGGCAACTGGGACATCACCACCGCCCCCGGCAGGGATCCCGCGTGGGGCCTGCCCGCCGCGATGTTGCCCGGCGGCGCCCCGAAGCGGCGCGCTAACCGCCGCACGCACGGCTGAGCACGGCGCCTTAACCCGCGGTCGGGTTATTCAGGTCCGCAATACGTGTCACCAGTGCGGTGACCTGCAACGACCGCTCGCACGGGCCTGGCGGCCCGCGGTCGCTGGGTCGTTCTGAACAACCCTCACGGGCTCGGCGCGCATGGCTACTCGGCCAGACGACGTTCGACGCGGTCCACCTTGGCCTCGAGTTGGCCGTCGTAGCCGGGCCGGATATCGGCCTTGAGGACGAGGCCCACGCGCGTCGAGCCCTCCCCCGCGGCCGCAACGGCCCGCTTGACCACGTCCATCACCTCGTCCCACTCGCCCTCGATGTTGGTGAACATCGCGTTGGTCGAATTGGGCAGCCCGGACTCGCGGACGACCCGCACCGCGCGGGCCACCGCGTCACTGACCCCGCCGTCGGCATGCTGACCGGACGGGCTGACGCTGAATGCGACGATCATCTACTGCTCCTCGGTGCCGGCATGGATGGGTCGGGTTTCGCGCACCACCCTGCCCCAGCTCGCGGATATCCGCTGGTAATTTCGATATCCATGAACCGCCCGCTGCCATTCGACCCGATCGCCCGCGCCGCCCAGCTGTGGGACGAGCGCATCGGCCCCTCCGACACCATGGCTGCGGTGACCGGAATCATGCGTGTCCAGCAGATCATCCAATCCGCCGTGGACAACGCCTTGAAGCCGCACGGACTCACCTTCGCCCGTTACGAGGCGCTGGTACTGCTCACCTTCGCCCGCAGGTCCAGCCTGCCGATGCGGGTGATGGGCGAACGCCTGCAGTTGCACCCGACCAGCGTGACCAACATCGTCGACCGGCTGGAGAAGGACAGTCTGGTCAAACGGATGCCGCACCCGACCGATCGCCGGACGACCCTGGTCGAGATCACCGAGGACGGCAGGAGCCGGCACCGGCAGGCCACGACCGCGGTGACCGAGATCGACTTCGGCCTGCGCGGCCTCACCTCCCGGCAGACGGTTCAACTCACCGAACTGCTCACCAGGATCCGCAAGGCCGCGGGCGACTTCACCGGGTAGGCGGTCAGGCTCGCGCGGGCTCGGCCAGGTCCGTGACGAACAGGCCCGTACCACCCCGCAGATGCCGCCCGGGACCGTCCAACTTGCCGGAGCGCAGCGCCCACTTCTCGAAGGCCCAGGTGAACAGCGGCGGGATGCTGGCAAGCAGCGCCAGCAGCAGGGTGCGCGGGCGCCAACCGAGCGACCGGAACACCGCGAGGGTGACCAGTACATAGAGGACGAACATCACGCCGTGCACCATGCCGAGCACGGGAACGCCACCCTCACCGAACTCCACGACATACTTGAGGAACATCCCGACGAGCAGACCCGCCCAGGAGAACGCCTCGGCGACGGCGACGACACGGAACACGACAGCGGCCTTACCGGACACGCTTCCTCCTCGTACTCGCGCACAAAAAACGCCCGACAGCGGACGGGCGATACTCCCGTCTACGTCAACTACGCTGTCGGACGCTGTGATACCAGTGTGCGCCGTGATCGGGCTCACCGGAACACCGGGGTGCCCGTGATCACGCTCACCGCTCCCGGCGGAAGACCTTCGCCGCCGGCGTCCCGGCCGTGTCCGCGAGACCGACCGGCTCGAGTATCTCGTCCACTCTGGACGGATCAGTGCCGTAGCGCGCACCGAAGGTCTCCGGCCGCTCACGGGCGGTGAGCTTCCCGAGGAAGGGCGAGACACGAGCAGGCGCCGCACGGCAGGACACCAGCGTTGACAACCTTGTCGTCCGCTGGCCCGAACGAGGGCCGGAACGTAACGAAACGGACGCGATTGTCGGGCTGACTCCCCAACGAGCATTGACATCGACGGAACGCTGGTGTCCAATCTCCGCCACTATGACAACGTTGTCTCCGAGTGACCGCTCCGGCGCCCACAAGGCCACGAGTCGCCGGGCGACGATGAGCGACGTGGCCAGGCTGGCCGGGGTCAGCATCAAGACGGTGTCCCGGGTGGTCAACGACGAACCCGCGGTACACCCGGACACCGCGGAGCGGGTCGTCGCGGCCATCGAGCAGCTCGGTTTCCGGCGCAATCTCGGTGCTCGCAACCTGCGCAGGGGCTCCACCACCGGCACGGTGGGGCTGATCGTCGAGGACGTGGGCAACCCCTTCTACTCCGAGCTCAACCGCGCCGTGGAGCGCACCGCCGCCGCGTTCGGCAGGCAGGTGCTCACCGGCTCCTCCGACGAGAACCGCGATCGCGAGCGGGAGCTGGCGCTGGAGTTCTGCTCCCGCAGGGTGGACGGCATGCTGATCGTCCCCGCGGGGATGCAGCACGGTTACCTGGTGCCGGAGATGCGCGCGGGCACCCCGGTGGTGTTCATCGACCGTCCTGCGGGTGACATCGTGGCCGACACCGTGCTGGTGGACAACCTCGGCGGCACCGTGGAGGCGGTCACCCACCTCGCCTCCTTCGGCCATCGCCGGATCGCCTTCCTCGCCGACAGCCCGAACATCTTCACCGCGGGCGAGCGCCTTCGCGGCTTCCGGGAGGGCTGCGCGCGCGCCGGCATCCCGTTCGACGAGCGGCTGGTGGTGATGCGCACGCCGACCGAACAGAACGTCGGCGAGGCGGTACGTCGCCTGCTCGATGGCCCGGACGCGGCCACGGCGGTGGTCGCGGGCAACAACCGGGCCACCGTGCACCTGCTGCGCGCGCTCGCGCACGCCGAGGGCCCGCGCCCGGCGGTGGTCGGCTTCGACGACTTCGAGCTCGCCGACCTGCTCGACCCACCGGTCACGGTGATCGCGCACGACGTCGGCGCGCTCGGCGAGTCGGCGGCCGAACTCCTGTTCGCCCGCTTGCAAGGAGATCAGTCCACCCCGAGAAAGGTAGTCCTGCCCGTGCGTCTGGTAGCCCGCGGTTCCGGTGAGGTGCGACCGAGTGCGTAGTTCCCTCGAACCGGTCGCCCTTCCGGCGAACCAGCCGCCGCAGTTCTACCGTGGCGGTGAGGCGATCGCGGCGCTGCGCGGCGCGGACGGGGATCCGCGGGCGTTCGGGCCTGAGGACTGGGTCGCTTCCACCACGAGCCTGTTCGGCCAGGGCACGGCGGGGCTGAGCCGATTGCCCGACGGTCGCTGGCTACGGGACGCGGTACGCGCCGACCCCGAAGGCTGGCTCGGCGCCGAACACGCGGCCGCCTTCGCCGGCTCCACGGCGTTGCTGGTGAAACTGCTGGACGCCGGGCAGCGGCTGCCGGTGCACTTCCACCCCTCGGATGCCTTCGCCCGGCGGCATTTCGACTCGCACTTCGGCAAGGCCGAGGCCTGGATCGTCATCGGTACCGCCGGCGAGGACCCGCGCGTGCACGCCGGGTTCCGGCAGGCCCACGGCGTGGCGGAGATCGAGGAATGGGTTCGTACCCAGGACTCCCCCACCATGCTCGACGCGTTGAACAGCGTGCCGGTCCGGCCGGGGGACACGGTGTACATCCCCGCGGGTCTACCGCACGCCATCGGTTCCGGCGTCTTCGTCGTGGAGCTACAGCAACCGACCGACTTCTCCCTCACCCTGGAATGGCGGGACTTCCTCGCCGGCCCGGACAAGGGTCATCTCGGGCTCGGTTTCGCCACCGCGCTGGAGGCGCTGGACACCTCGGCGTGGGACGCGCGGCGGCTGGACACCCTGATCAGGCGTACCGGCGCCGAGCAGGAGACCACGGTGAACCTGCTGGCGGGCAGGGCTTCCCGTTACTTCCGTGCCGAGCAGCTCCGGCCGCGCGGCGCACTGGCCCTCGACCCCTCGTTCGCGGTGCTGGTGGTGCTGGAGGGAAGCGGCGTGCTGCGCACCGAGCGCGGCGGCAAGCAGGAGCTCGCACGCGGGGACACCCTGGTCGTGCCGCACGGGGCAGGGGAAACCGAAGTGGAGGGTGAACTGACGGTGATCCGCTGCCGCCCACCCGCACCGGGTAAGGAGAAAACCGATGGCTGACAACGGCTTGCTGGAGGCACGGGACCTGGTCAAGACCTACGGTTCGGTCGAGGCATTGCGCGGCGCTTCGTTCCAGGCCAAGCCGGGTGAGGTGACCGCACTCATCGGGGACAACGGTGCCGGGAAATCCACATTGGTCAAATGCCTCTCCGGTGCGGAACGACCGGATTCCGGGAGCATCCTGCTGGACGGTGCCGAGATCGAGCTGGACTCGCCGACCGCGGCCCGCGGGCTCGGGATCGAGACGGTCTACCAGGACCTCGCGGTGGCACCGGAGCTGGATCCCGCCGCGAACCTCTTCCTGGGCAGGGAGGTGTATCGCAAGGGGCTGCTCGGCAAGCTCGGCATGCTGGACAAGGCCGAGATGCGCAGGCGTGCCGTCGAGGAGTTCGCCCGGCTCGGCGTGACACTGCAGAACACGGATGTGCCGATCGGCTCGCTGTCCGGCGGGCAACGGCAGAGCGTGGCGGTCGCCCGCTCGGTGGTGTGGGCCAGCAAGGTCGTGTTCATGGACGAGCCCACCGCGGCGCTGGGCGTCCTGCAACGAGAGCGGGTGCTGGACGTGGTCCGCAGGGTGCGGGACGAGGGCATCGCGGTGGTGTTGATCAGCCACAACATGCCCGAGGTGCTCTCGGTGGCCGACCGGGTCGAGGTGCTGCGCCTCGGCGCCAGGGTGGCGCGGTTCACCGCGAAGGACACCAAACTCGAGGACCTCGTCGCCGCCATGACCGGCGCGCTCACGCAGGAGGAAGCAGCGTGACCAGCACGAAGGAAACACCGCCCACAGTGGACGAGTTCCCGGGCATCGGCAAACGCTCGCTGCGCGCCAAGATGCTGTCCAGCAACACTTTCTGGATCTTCCTGGTGCTGCTCGCCTTGCTGGTGGTGTTCAGCCTGCTCCGGCCGAACGTCTTCCCCACCTTCCAGAACGCGCAGTTGCTGCTGATCGAGACCTCGGTGCTGCTGGTACTCGCGGTGGGGATGACGTTCGTGATCACCACGGCGGGCATCGACCTCTCGGTGGGCTCGGTGCTGATCTTCTCCGGGATGGTCGCGGCCAAGACCATGGAGTGGCTCAGCCCGAACGGTGACGCCACGAACGCGGGCTGGGGCGTGATCAGCGTCGGGCTGGTCACCGGCGTGCTGGCCGGTGCCGCCTGGGGGCTGATCAACGGCGCGCTGGTGGCGCTGGCCAAGATCCCGCCGCTGATCGTCACCCTGGGGACGATGGGGGCCGCGCTGGGTGCGGCGAACCTGCTCAACGGCGGCTCGGATATCAACACCGTGCCGAGGGAGCTGAACCAGACGCTCGGCTACGGGACCTCGCTCGGCGTGGTGCCCAACATCGTGCTGGTCGCGGTGATCATCACGGTGATCGGCGCCTGGCTGCTGCACACCACCCGCTACGGCCGCTACACCTACGCGATCGGCTCCAACCGTGAGGCGGCCCGGCGTTCCGGGATCGGGGTCACCAGGCACCTGCTGACGGTGTACCTGCTGACCGGGTTCCTCGCCGGGATCGCCGGGTTCATGTCCCTGGCGTACTACGCCTCCACCACCATCGCCGCGCACACCCTGGACAACCTGGACGCGATCTCCGCCGTGGTGCTCGGCGGTACCAGCCTGTTCGGCGGGGTCGGCTCGATGATCGGCACGGTGATCGGGGTGTTCATCCCGGCAGTGTTGACCAAGGGTTTCAACATCGTCGGGGTACAGGACTTCTGGCAGCAGATCGCGCTCGGTGCGGTGCTGATCGCCGCGGTCTGGTTCGACCAGCAGCGCAGGCGGGCCCGCAACAGCCGGTGAGATTTTTCCGGGGGATGACAACGATGTCGACGGAAACAAATGAGGTCACTATGAAGAAGTCATCGCTCACCACGATCGGGGCCCTGCTGGCCGCGACGGCCTTGCTGGCGGCCTGCGGCGGGCAGGTCGGGGACACCGGTGGAGACGCGGAGCAGACCGACAACAAGAACCTGGTGCTGGTCACCGGCACGCAGAACGAGCCATTCTACATCTCGCTGCGCTGCGGCGCCGAGGCCGCGGCCGAGCAGGCCGGGTACCAGATCACCACCCAGGAACCCGCCAAGTTCGACGCGACGCTGCAGACCGAGAAGGTGAACGCGCTGGTCGGCAACCCGCCGGGTGCGCTGATCATCGCGCCGACCGACGAGAACGCGATGAAGGCGCCGATCGAGCAGGTGAAGAACCAGGGCTCGAAGATCGTCGAGGTGGACACCGCGCTCGCCGACGATTCGGTCGCCGCGTCCTCGATCTCCTCGGACAACACCGAGGGCGGCAAGCTCGCCGCGCAAACCCTTGCCGAGCTGGTCGGCGAGGAGTCCGGCTCGGTACTGCTGCTGGACACCATCGCGGGCACCTCCACCACGAACGAGCGTGCCGCGGGCTTCGAGGAGGAACTGCAGAACTACCCGAACCTGAAGTCCGTCGGCGTCCAGTTCACCGACAACGAGCCGGCCGAGGCGGCGGGCGAGGTGACCGCGGCGATCTCGGCGCACCCGGACCTGATCGGCATCTTCGCCACCAACCTGAACACCGGCGAAGGAGCCGCCACCGGCCTGCGCAACGCCGGAAAGGTCGGCGAGGTCAACCTGGTCGGCTTCGACGCCAGCCCCTCCGAGGTCGACGGCCTGCGCAAAGGCGAGTTCCAGGCACTGATCGCCCAGGACCCGGCCGCGATCGGCCGCCAGGGCGTCGAGCAGGCGGTGTCCGCGATCGAGGGCAAGTCGGTGGAACGCAAGATCACCGCCGACCTGCACGCGCTGACCCAGGAGAACATGACCGCCAACGAGGAGTACTTCTACAAGCAGCAGTGCTGACCGGGACGCTCGGGTCGTGAGCGCGGTCCGAAACCGCACTCACGACCCGGCGGCATACGGGGGCCAGAAAGAACGAAAACTGACCGCTGCCCAGATCCGCTTCTGCATGACTTTCGACCGAAGCGAATCCGAGCGCAAATCTCAACTCTCGCTCCAAAAGCATTCTCTTCGCACCCTCGCCGACGATCGTGGCCACCACCTCGCGAGGTACCGACTCACCCGTCTCCGGGTCGGTCGCCAGCACCCGATCACCCAGCTCCAGTTCCTCGACCGGACGCTCGCTATCGTCGGCCATCAGAACCAGCGTCCCCGGAACGAAACTGTTGCATCCCGACTTCGTCAACCGCTCCTTGGCCGTTTGCACCGCACGGATCTTCGACTGAAGGCACGAGTGCTGGCAAATTTTAGGCGTTTACGTGCAAGTCAAGACTGTTCCCGGGAAGCAATGAAGCGACGTTGTGGATCCCAACCGCTGGGTGTTTTCAATTCGGGCGATTCCTGAGTTACTTCGATTCCCAGCTCCAGACTTGGGTCGGAATCTATTAACTTTACCGAGAATTTTCGATCAGGATAAAACATCAACAACTTGGCCGACCAGGTTTCGACGAGAGTGTGAGCCAGTTGCTCTAAAGCCTCTTGGGTGTTCTCAAATGATTCTGGCCATTGCCGGAAAAACGAACTGACTTCAAATATGTTAAAACTTCTCACCGCCTGACTCCACGAAAGCGGTGGGGATTCAATATCGACACCAGAAACCGGAGCGGAGAGACGGTCAGAGACAAACTCGTGCCAATGTTCCTCTACCGCGACGAATACGGCTCCGTGAAAGCTTATTAGGTTAGGCCAGAATAACCAACTATAGCAGAGTGCGTGATAAGGGTAGGCAACTCGACTGAAGTACGCTACCGGGTCTTCCGACTCAATCTCAGGGAAAGCAGCACCGAGAATCCTTGCCGAGATGTTATCATCCCGCATCGTGGCCAACCTCAGTATCCTCTAGGCAGATTCTCTCCGGTTGCCGGGAACGCCTTTCCTCCACCTTTCGGGTAAAAAATAGGTGGCCCGATTCCGGCATGAGGGTCTCCTGTTCCCCTAAACCGAGGACCCTTCTCCCAGCCTGCTGGATGTTGATCATTTTTCTTCCATGTCTGATACCGAGTTACTTTCCCGTCTTGGCCTCGCTCGAATACCGTGTGGCTTCCGGAGGCATTTTTGTCCGGCGGAAGGTCCGCTGCTCGCTTGCGTTTCCCAGGAGCCCCGTCAGGGCAGTTGTGGTTGAGGAGGGTAGTCGCACCGGCGGCGACGTAGTAGGTGTGGTCGGTGTCGATGGTGAGGTTGTGCACCGTACGGGTCGCGGTCCACGACTCGATCCCGGTGACCTGCACCCACGACCCCGAGCCGGTCCGCAGCCACATGCCCGGCTCCAACTGCCCGGCAGGAACCCATTCCCCGAGGTCAGAGACCCAAAACGGGTGACCCTCCGTCGCCACCACGGTGCCCGGCACCTGCACACCAGGGTGCTCACCCGCCACGGTGACCTCGACCAGGTTCTTCGCACCCTCGCCGACGATCGTGGCCACCACCTCGCGAGGTACCGACTCACCCGTCTCCGGGTCGGTCGCCAGCACCCGATCACCCAGTTCCAGTTCCTCGACCGGACGCTCGCTACCGTCGGCCATCAGAACCAGCGTCCCCGGAACGAAACTGTTGCATCCCGACTTCGTCAACCGCTCCTTGGCCGTTTGCACCGCACGGATCTTCTCGCGCGCCCGATCCCGCTTCCGGGACCAGTCGATCGCCGACCCGATACCACGCGCCACCTTTTTCGCGATGGTTCCGGCCTTGAAGATCTTGCCGATCGGCAAGGCGGTGATGACCTCGCCCGCACAGGAGAGCAGGTTGAAGTTGTCGATGCAGTGCTCAATGATCCCCGGCACGGAGACCAGTTCCTTGACGATCTCACCACCGTGATGCACCGCCACGTCCAGCCAGCTGCGCTGGTCATTGGCCAGCTTCTTCGCTTCCTCGTACTCCTGCCGGCTCAGCCCAGCCTCCGCGACGGCCCGCTGCTCCGGCGAACTGGAAGAGCTACCCGCTGGCTGCCATGGCGGCTCGATCCACACCCGGTAGGTGAACACCGCGGTCACCCAGATCGTCACCGCGACGAAACGCAACACCGGGAGGAACGGAAGCAGCCACAGCGTGGTGACCACGATCTTGGTGATGGCGACCTTCTTGGCGACCGTGAGGGTCTTCCAGTACAGGCCGTTCGGATCCGAGTTGGTGACCGGCGAGTTGTTGGCGTAGGCGTAGCCGTTCATCTGCTGGGGTTCGTCCCGGTCGATGATCGGATCGACCGAGACGAACCGCCCGTTCTCCGGTTCGTACTGCCGTGCGCCCAGGTTGGTCAGGCCGGTCTCGTCCTTGATCCCGCCGACGAATCCCTTGTCGTCCGGCCAGGAGTCCGGCTGCTCGCCTCGCGGTACGCCGAACGGGTCCTGCCTGCGGGTACTCGCTTCGAGCGTGTCGGCATCCACCGACATGGACGCCGTGCCCTGGTGGTCGCCGAGCAGGAAGGACAATCCCTCATCCGAGGTGCGCACCGCGACGTTCTGGCCGCCGTGCGCGTAGTAACGCTTGCCGGTGACCTCCTCGGTGGTGTTCTGCAGCACCAGCTCCATCCCGTCGAGGTAGAGCGTGGTGATGCCGGACTCCCGCTTGATCAGCCGGTCGCCATCCGCGTCATAGAGGTACTCCGACTCCCGCCCGTCGTGTTCGGTGACCGTGGCCGTGCGGCCCCGGGCGTCCCACTCCAGTTCCTGCGGCGAGCCGGAGACGTTGCGGCTGGTCATGTTCCCGGCCGCGTCGTAGCCGTAGGTGTCCTTCGAGGTACCTTGCGGCCCGGTCTGGGTCACCGAACGCAGGGTGTGCGGCTGCGAACCGTCCTCGGCGCCGTACTCATAGGTCCGCACGGTGTCGCCCTCGGCGCCGTGCTGGATCTCCTTGGTGCGGTTACCGCCCTTGTCGTACTCGTAGTCGTGCCAGTACGGCGCCGCACCGCCCAGCGCGCCCACCGAGGGCTCCTGCCCGCAGTCCCCGTTGGCCGGGGTGAAACCACGGGTGAGGCGTTGCAGGTAGTCGTAGCTGAAGCACTGCACGTCCCCGGCCTGCCCTGGCGGGGTGTCGGCGATCCGGGTGATGTTCCCGGCCGGGTCGTAGTCGTACCCCCGCTTGGCCAGGTACGCCCCTTCCGGCGAGTTGCGCTGCACGTCGACGGCGTCGAGACGCCTCGTGCCCTCCTGGTAGAACATCGAGGTGTAGACGGTGTTCGCGCCGTCACCCATCTTCAGCCGCAGCGTCTCGCCGTACTTCGAGTACAGGTGCTCCTGGGCGTAGGTGTCGATCCCGAAGGTCTCGGTCGGCAGGCCCAGCTCGTTGTAGTCGTGGAAGATGGCTTCCGCATCGAGGCCGCCCGCCTCGGGATGGACCCTCGTGTCGACCTTACCGGTGTGCCTGTTGTACGAGGTCCTGAACTCGTAGGTGCCGGCGAGGTTTCCCTCCACCTCCGGAATGACCACGCTGTTCTTGGTCGGGCGCAGCGCGTCGTCGTAGGAGTCGACCCGCTGGGTGTAGGCGTTGCCGTCGACCCACCGAGTCGCGGAGTCGAGCAACCCTGGCTTCAGGCCATCGTAGCTCCAGCTTGCGGTCTTGACCTCCGGCTCGCCCGTTCCCTTGCGCTCGTACTCGGCGACCTTGCGGCCCATCGCGTCGTACTCGAAGCGGGTACGGAAGCCGCGGGCGTCGGTGCTGGTGACGCGCTGATCGAGTGCGTCATAGGTGTACCGGCTGGTGCCGCTGTCCGGATCGTGCTCGACCACCTTGCGACCGAGCACATCGTATTCGTAGCTCCACTGTGCACCGTCCGGTCCGGTCATCGACTCGATCTGCCCGGCGGGGTTGTAGTCGTACCGGGTGGTGTCGTAGTCGCTGCTCGGTTCGCGCTCGTGGTGCTGGCGCCGCTCCACGACCCGGTCCTGGACGTCCTTGAGCACGGTCGTTGTCGTGTCGCCCCGTGGCGGGACCACGGTGACCCGGTCGCCGCCGTAGCTGGAACTGGTACGCCACTGTTCCACGCCGAGCTTGCGGTAGATCACCGCGGTTTCCCTGCCCAGCGCGTCGAACTCGGTCAGCGTCTGGTTGGGTACCGCGTTGTCCTTGACGCCGAGTACCTGCTTGTCCGGTGCGTTCTCGTTGTAGTAGGCGTTGTTGACCCTGTGCTGCTGGCCACGGGAGTCGTACAGCCAGCCGGTCACCACGCGCCCGCCGGACACCGCCGGGATCTGGCTCTGCCGCTCCCGCAACAATCCGTCGAACAGTGTGTAGGAGGTGTTGTAGTCCCCGTCCTCGCGCAACGCGTGCGTGGTGACTACCGTCGGCGCGTCGGTCCGGTACTCGTACTCGAACCTGCTGCTCGCGGAGTCGTCGTCCACCTTCGACCTGCCGGGTGCCCACGCCTTGGTCAGCCGGCCGAGCGGATCGTACTCGAGGTCCGCCCGCTCGCCGCTCACCCCGACATCGGTAACCGGCTGGGCCCAGGCCGGTTCGTAGGTGGTGACACCGGTCTGCCCGAGCGAGTTGGTCTCGGTGATCTCGCGGACCAGGAAGCCCGACGCGGGCTCGTAACTGGTCCGTACCGACTGGCCGAGAGCGTTCTCCACCTCGGTCTGCCGACCCAACGCGTCGTAGCTGATGCTCTGGGTCGGCTCGTGCTCGGTCCCGTTCCAGCGCTCGGCCGCCGTCAGGTTTCCCTTCGTCGGCGCGGCACCATGCTCCTGCCCGTCATAAGACGAGCGGACGTCAGAGATCACGTCTTCATTGCCGCCTTCACCCGCCGAGCAGGGCAGGCCGACCACGCGCACGGTGGACGGGCGGGTGAGGATCCACTTCTCCATGTTGCGCGCATACGTGGTGCGGGAGCAGGTCTCGTCGCCGGTCTTGCCGGTGTCACCGAGGTCCTCGACCCGGATCGCGTTGCCGTAGTCGTCGAAGGTGGTGGTGAGCTCGGTTCGCCGCCATGACCCGTCCGAGAGCAGGGTCCGGCCGCGTACCCGCTCGACGTTGGTGCGGTATGCCTTGTCCTCGCCCGAGGTGGCGGTGGGCCCGTGCACCCACGGATCCTTGATCGACGCCGAGACGAGTTCGTCGCCCTCGTACTGCAGGGTTTCCCGGGAGAAGCCAGCCAGTGACTCCCGGTCGGTGACCTTCCCGCCCTCGGAGTCGGTCACCTGAACAGATCGCTCGCCCCCGCCGGGTAGATGGTCGCCGTCCATGCCGCGGAGGAAGCGTTCCTCGGTGATCGACTGTGTGGTGCCAGGCTCACCGGTGATCGTGCGCACCAGGCCGTAGCCGCGCCACTGCGACCAGGTCCGGTACTTCATGTCGGTGAACTCGGCCTGGTCGAAATGCCAGGCCGCTCCACCCTTGTACTCGTAGAAGGTCTTCTGCAGCTCGGAACCGCCGGTACGGCCGTCCTCGGTCACCGCGGTCACCACGTACTTGTGGAACCAGCTTTGCACCCGCTCGTAGCCGAACTCCGGGACCCACCAGGCCGGGAAGCAACGCATGGCGTTGTGCTCGGGGCTGTCCGGTATGTTGCTTCCGGCTACGCACTCCCGGTCTGAGTACTCGACCTCGGTCACCCCACCGGCCTCGTTGACCACTCGCTCGATCCGGTAACGGGTTATCGGTGGCAGGTTGTCGTCCCCGGTGTCCACCCGGTTGGGCAGCGCGCGTCCGTGGAACACCATCTCGGGGACGCTGGCCCTGCCGCCCACCAGGCCGGTGTGCGTGATCCCGGCCAGCCACAGCGAGGGAGACAACCCGTCCCCGGTGTCCGGGAACTGGTGCCGCAGCGTCCAGGAGTCCACGTCCTTCCACCGCGCGGCACCGTCCACATCGTCCGTTCGGACCTGGGTGAGCACCTTGACCAGGCGCTTCCTACTGAAGAAGGACGGGGAATGCTGGTTCTCGCACCGGTCACCCGGCGCGCAGATCCGGTCGAACGGAACATCCGGCCAGGACTCTGCGGTGTCCTCGTTCAGTTCCCCTGGCTCGCACGCCAGGCCGGGCTTGGGCAGGCACCGCTCGGCGGTGTCGAACCACACCCGCGCCGGGGCGGGTGCGTACACCGCGTCCGACCGCAGCCCGTACTCGATTCGCCGGACCGAACCGCCGGCCACGTACTCCGTCTGCTTTCCCGCGTCCTGATCCCGGCCGTAGCGGTTGGTTTCCGTGTCGTAGAAGTACGTCGTGACGTTGCCGTTCGGGTCCACGACATAATCGAGGTTCCACCGGTAGGCCTGCTGGCACCAGGAGTCGCCGAAGCTCGGCTGGTAGCAGGGCTCGCCGGAGTTGTTGCCGAACACCGGAACGGTGAAGGCAGAGTTCGTCTCCGGTTTCCCGGACTGCCAGCCCGGCAGCCGGTTGCGGCCGAGGAAGTACTGCGTACCGTCGGTTCCGGTCACCTTCCAGTACTCGCCGTTGTTGTCGCCATTGGTCGCGCCGGTCAACCGCTCGATCCGGGAACCGTCGTCGTTCTTCGGCCGCCACATCCCGGAGTCGCCGTCGCGTACCAGCTCAGCCGAGATCCCGTTCAAGCTCAGCACCGCGTTGTCGGTCGCCCAGCACAGGTCGCCGGTCTTGCGCTGGCCCTGGTTGCCGCCGAGGTCCTCGGAACATGCCTTGTACCGCCGTTCGATGAACCCGCCGGTGCTCAGCTCCCACCCGTCACCGACGGTAGAAGCCTGGTTGTTGGTCGCACTGGTACGGCCGTCCACACTGCCCGAGGAGTACCCGAGCCCGATCCTCGGCGCGGTGCCTGCGGTGGGCGGCGGAACGCGTAACGGCACCGAGTAGGTGAAGTCACCGCTCGACCCGCCCGCGGACCAGCTGCCTGCCGGGGACAGTTTGGTGGCCTCGAACGAACCCCCTGCGCCGGAAGGTGCCGCCTGCACCGCAAGCAGCACCGGGGAAGCACCCGAGGAACGCGCGTCCGGGGTCTCCGCGCCGCGCGGCAATGGTACGTCGGCGGTCAGCTGCCGATCGCCGGCATGGTTGTCGGTCCGGATCGGCTCGCCGGCACGGCATTCCGGCTTCTCCGGGGTGTGCAACGCGCACTCGGGTAGCTTCCGGATCCGCAGCCGGGACCCGTAGTCACCGCCGTAGGCGCTCGCGAACCCACTGTAGTCCACCCGTACAGACAGCGTTTCCCCTGCCGCGCCGGTATTGTTGGAAACCGCGAGCAGCACACCGTCCACACCGGACTTCTCCGCGCGATCCTTGCCGAAGGTCTCGACTCGCACGCTGGGAGATTCGGCCGCACTCCGCGCCGTGGCCTGACCGGACGCCTGCAACGCGACCGAAACCGGCAGCTCACCCGCCTGCCGGTAGGCGGACCGCGGCAGGGCTTCGGCGGAGCTGCGCGCGGCGGCGACCGGTGCCAGGGCCAGGTCCGCTGTCGCGGCCTCGGGCCAGCGCGGCTCCGGCATCTCCTCCGCGGCAGCCTCGTCCACCGGGTTGGTCGGCAACGGGCGCGACCGCACCGGCTCACCCGGTACCGACCGTTCCTGCTGTAGTTCCGGCAGGTCGACGTAACTCGGATTCTCCGGTTCGGCGACGGCCACCACCGTCGTCGAACCCACCGCTATACCGAGGAGCAGCGCGAGTGCACGCAGCGTGGGTTTGAAAGCCACAGCAGGATCTCCCGAAGTGATTCGGATGGTTGGCCGGGCGGCACTCGGCTCGGCCGCCCGCGACGAGTTCTCAGTTCTGGGCGTACAGTCGGCCGATCTCGCGGTCACTCAGCACGCCGGAGTACAGCCGAACGTCGCGGACGGTCCCGTTCCACGGATCGGTGTCCCTGGCCGTCCACCGGCTACCGCCGATCATCAGCTCACCCGGCCCGTTCCAGCCGGTGACACCGGTGCGGGTGGCGGTGTAGCGACCGTCGACGTACAGCCGGGTCTCCTGGTGCGCCACGTCGTAGACGCCGGTCAGCAACACCCACTCGCCGGCGGTGGCCTGCTGCTCACTCAGCACGAACCAGCCGCCTGCGCCGTCCGGGCGCAGCGAGGTCAGCAGGCACCATTTCTGGCTTTCCGGCCGGTACTGCAGCATGAACGGCGAGAACTCGTCGCCGCCGAAGCTCACCGCGGTCCGCGCGTAGTCGTCCACCTCGTCGAGGCGGACCCAGGCCGACACCGTGTAGGACCGGTCGGTCCGCATCGCCGGCCGCGGGCCGCGGACGGCTCCGTAGTTCTCGCCCCACTGGCCGGCGAACTCCGCCGCGGGGTGCTCCCCACCGGTGGACCAGCCCGCCGTACCGGTCAGCTCGGCGGTCCGGCCGGTCGCGACGTCCTCGGCCACGTCCCCACTACCCTCATCCAGCGGGTAGTGCGCGCGCAGCACCGGCTGGTTGGCCAGCAGCGCCGCCTCGCTGTCCACGATCACCCGCTGGTAGGCCCGGACCTCGTCGATGTCGCCGGGGAAGAAGTCGGTGCGCGCCCCCTTCCACATCGCGGCCCCGACATGGAAGTCCCCGGTCGCGTTCCAGGTACTGGCGTAGTCCAGCTCACCGGCCGGTGCACCGTTGACGTACAGCCGCAGTTCCTCGGCGCCGTGGTCGTAGGCCGCGACCAGGTGCGTCCACGCGCCCGGTTGCACGCCCTGCTCGGAGACGATCCTGGCGTGCCGCGAACCGCCGCCGTCGACGTCCTCGCTGAACATCACCACGGCCCACTTGCCGTCCGGCGTGGCCTGCAACTGGAAACCGCTGCTGTGCTGACCGTCCTGGGAGGCGACGGCCCACCACTCACCGGCCCGATCCAGCTTGGCCCACGCCGACACCGAGTAGCTCCGCGAGGTGTCCAGCACCGGCGCGGCATGCGACAGGTGCTGGTCAGAGCCGTCCAGGCTCACCGCCTCACCCGTGTACCCCTCCGCCGTGAGGTCGGCCTCGCCGGTCGCCGTGAGGGTACGGTCGTTGCCGCTCCCGTCGGCGGTGTCGCCGTCCAGCTTCCAGTGACCGGACAGCTTCGTGGTCAGCGGCTCGCCCTCGCGCACGAAGATCTTGTACCGCACGATCTCCGACCGGTTGCCCGCGCGGTCGACCGAGCGCACGAACATCGTCTGCGGCCCGGCGAGGGTCGGTGTCCACCGGACCAGCGCGGACCCACCCAGCCGGTCGGCATCCGCCCTGGTCCGCGGGTCGTCGTTCTCGTCCTCGGTGACCGACCACAGGAAATGGTCCACATCGGAGGTTCCGTTGGCGGTGACGGTGAACGCACCGGTCTGGCCGATCCCGCCGGCGACGGTGTCACCGCCTCCTGGATAGTCCGTCGAGGACACCGCGGGAGTTCCCGGCGCTGTCTTGTCGACCTCGAACTCGCAGTTGCCGACCCAGTTCGAGGAACTGTCGCCGTCGGTGACGTGCATCGACCAGTTGTAGGTCCCCTCCTCGGTGACCTTGCCGGCGGGTACGGTCACCTCGGCGAAGGACCCGGAGGGGACGTTCCCGGTCGATCCGGACCAGATCTCCGAACTGTCCCCCACCGGTCCGCTGCGCAGCGAGAACCTGGCGTCCAGCATCCCGGCGTCCGGGTCGGACAGCCTGCCGCGCAGCCGCGGGGTCTCGGTGAACACGAAGGGCCGGTCCTGGCCGGTGGCACACGGGATCTCACCGCCCTCCATGCTCAGCTCACCCGGCTGGTCGGGCGCGCTGTTGTAGACCACTTCCAGCACCGGATCGAGAGCGAACCGGCGCCAGTCGTTGCTGTCCATGGTGGTGGCACGCAACCCGAAGGTCATGGTGGTCCAACCGTTCCCCGCGGCCTCCCGCATCAGGCCGTCGATCGGGACCTCGGCATGGCCATCGCTCGGGCAGTAGGCCGCGTGGTTGGACCGGTAGATCGAGCCGAGCTTGCGATGCCAGCCCGGCTGGCTGTTCCAGGTTGTGCCCGGGCCGATGCCGCCGGTCAGCCACAGATCGGTCGGCCCGCCATCACACGACCAGGAGTGGATCACCCTGCTACGCACCGTGGCCCGGTGGATCACCTTGCCGCGCATGGGACCCACCCCGATGTCGAAGAACGAGCGAGAGATGTAGCCGCCCTGGACACCGGCCTTGAGGTCGCCGAGATCGCCGTCCGTCCGGTTGTAGTTACGCTGGTCGGGCCACCGGCTCTGCACCACGGCGTGGTTCTGCTTGCTACCGGACCACCAGTACTCCGGATCGATGAACACCGGGAACACGCGTTCCGGCGAGGTGAGGAACTCCTGGTCCGGGTGGACCACCACCGCATCGCCCTCGACCTGTACGTCCATTGTAGACTTTGCGGATTCCGATCCCGCCGCGGAGGCGAGCGCCCTGGCCCGCGTCTGGCCGCCGTTCCCCCTTGAGTCCCACATGCGCGAGGCGTCGCCACGGAAGGCGACGCTTCCGTCCTCGGCCAGTACCTCGATCCCACCGTCCCTGGCCAGCCGCGGCGCCACCCCGCGCTCATGGCTGGGGAAGGACAGCTTCCGCAGTTCCGGATTCCGCGCGGCTTGGGCATTCTTCACCGCAAGCACCTGGCTGAAGCCCGAGTTCTTGGCGGTGAGCACCAGGTCGATTCCCGGCAGCACCTCCGGGTACGTGGCGGTGGGTCCGGACAGCCGGGGCTCGGGCAGGTCACCGTTCCAGCCGATGCCGACCTCTCGACCGTCCTTCGCCACCACGGCCAGCTCGGCGGTTCCGGTCCGGCTTCCGGTCGCGAACCGGATCTGAACCGGGCTCGCTTTCGGACCGATCGTGCCGTCCGCGCGGCGCTGCAAGGTGAGATCCACCGGGACCCACTGGTCGTTCCGGCGCACCCGCTGCGGCTCATGGCTCTGCCGCAGGGTCAGGGTGCCGTCCGGATTGGCCTCCACCTCGGAGTACTCCGTCGTCTCCGACTCGACCGCCACCGGTTCACCGGCCTCCTCGGCGGCCGAGAGTGCCGCGGTGACCTCCGGTGACTCCGGGTCGGCCCGCTCGGCGCCGGCCTGGCCCACGGCGATCAACGACAGCGGCAAAGAAAGCGCGGCAACGGCAGGCAGAAATCGGCGCACGGAAACCGGCATACCCATCCCCCTTATAGACGGTCACGAAATGCGGCGCCGTCAATTCCACCCCGCCGGATCAGGCGCGCCGACGAACGCTAGCAGGTGGGGATGCCCCTCGACTACCGACTAGAAAGTTAACAACCACCCTGTTTCGGTAACGATCAGATACTAGTATTTGATCGAATGCGATCTCGGACTTGACCAACCGCCATTCGTACCAATGTGTCGCTGACGAAAGGATTACACCCTACGTCGGGTGGACCGTTCAGTACGGCACGGTGCCCTTGGCGATGGTAGCGAGGGTGCCTTCCAGCCAGGTTCGCGCGGCGTACCACAGACCGCCGCCGAGCGAGATCCTGGCGACTCCGAGCCGCCCGAGCTCGGCGAGATCCGGGCCGCCGGGCAGGTAGGTCGCGTTGACCGGCGCGGGACGCACCGCCCCGACGAACGAGGCGAGCACCTCGGGGGAACGGACGTGGATCGGATAGACGCAGTCGGCGCCGGCCGCGAGGTAGCCTCGGGCTCGCCCGATCGCGTCCGCCAGCACGGCGTTCTCGTCCTCGGCACCGAGAAACACGTCGATGCGCGCGTTCAGCACCAACCCGTCCCCCGCGTGTTCCCGCAGCGAACCGATCAGCTCGGCTTGCTCCCCGGGCGACCTGATCGCGCCCCTTCCGTGGTCGGTGTCCTCGATGTTGCAGCCGACCGCCCCGGTGTCCAGCAGCCGGCCAGCCAGCTCCGCCGCGGGCAGGCCGTACCCGGACTCGGCGTCGACCGTCACCGGCACCTCGGCGGCGCGCACGATGCGCCCCGCCGCGGCGAACATCTCCCCGGCGGGTGCCTTTCCACCGTCCGGATAACCCAGCGCGGCGGCCACGGCGACCGAACTGGTCGCGACCACAGGGAAACCGGCTGCCGCGACCAGCCGTGCCGTATCGGCGTCCCAGGCGTTCGGCAACACCAACGGATCGGCGGGCACGTGCAACGCCCGCAACCGCTCGGCCGTCACCAGTCGGTCCCCGGCAGTTCCTTACGGCTGGTCACGCCCAGCCGGTTGAGCGTGTTGATCAGCGCGATCGCCCAGCCGACGGCCGCGTACTGCTGCTCGGTGAACACCGCGGTGGCCTGCTCGTAGACCTCGTCCGGAACGTCCTGGGTCTGCGCGAGCCTGGTCATCGCCTCGGTCAGCGCCAGCGCCGCCCGCTCCTGCTCGGTGTAGAGCGCGGTTTCCCGCCACGCGGCCAGCAGGACGATGCGGCGGTCGCTCTCCCCCGCCTTGCGGGCGTCCCGCGCGTGCACGTCGAGGCAGAAGGCGCAGCCGTTGAGCTGCGACGCCCTGATCTTGATCAGTTCCAGTAGTCCCTGGTCGAGCCCGGCGTCGGCCGCGGCCTTGGCGACCGTCTGCTCCAGCCCGCGCAATTCCTTGAAGGCCCCGGGAAGGGCCGGACTGAGTTGAATTCGTGTGCTCACATCCCCCACGGTAACGACCACTGGTCCACGGCCGTAGTCCAGTTGATCACCAAACTGGTGGGCCAGTTCGGCTAGGGTGCCGAGCTATGACCGACTCCTCGTCACCGGGCAAGGACCTGCATCTGGACTGGTCGCCGGGCTCCGGGAGGGAGGGGCTGACGGCGGCGCTGCGCTCGGCCATCCAGGGCGGCAGGTTGCGGCACGGCGAGGCGCTGCCGTCCACCAGGGCGCTGGCCCGCGATCTCGGCGTGGCGCGCGGCACGGTGACGCGGGTGTACGAGCAACTCGTGGCCGAGGGGTACCTGCGCAGCAGCCAGGGCGCGCCGACAAGGGTTGCCACCACCGGGGAGCGGCCGAGCTCGCCACCGCGCCGCTCCGGAACCGACCCGCCCGCACGATGGAGCCTGCTGCCGGGGCGGCCCGATCTCTCGGCGTTCCCGCGCTCGCTCTGGGCCTCCGCCACCCGGCGGGTGCTGCGGAGGGCCCCGGCGAGCGCGCTGGGTTACGTCGAGGAACATGGCCAGTACGAGCTGCGCACCGCGCTGGCCCGGTACCTCGCGCGGAGCAGGGGCGTGCTGGCCGACCCGGACCGGATCGTGGTCTGCGCGGGTCACTCGCACGCGATCTGGCTGCTCGCCACCGTGCTGCGCGAACGTGGCGAGCCGGAGCTGGCGTTCGAGGATCCCTCACTACCGATCTTCCGCACGGTGGCGGCGAACGCCGGTGCCGTGGTGACCGGGGTCGGGGTGGACGGCGCCGGCGTCCGGGTGTCCGAACTGGACTCCCCCGCGGTGGTCGTGACGCCGGCACATCAGTACCCACTCGGCGTGACCCTCGCGCCGCGGCGGCGGGCCGAGCTCGCCCGGTGGGCGACGACCGCCGGCGGGCTGGTGATCGAGGACGACTACGACGGCGAGTTCCGGCTCGACCGGCAACCGGTGGGGGCGGTGCAAGCCCTGGCACCGGAACGGATCGTCTACGCCGGTACGGCGAGCAAGACGCTGGCGCCCGGGTTGCGAATCGCCTGGCTCGTCCTCCCACGGGCGCTGGTCGAACCGGTACGCGCGGCAATGACGGCCACCGGCTGGCGCCCCTCGGCGCTGGACCAGCTGATTCTCGCCGACCTGCTCGAGTCCGGGGGCTACGACCAGCACGTGCGGCGGCTGCGGGCGAGCTACCGCGCACGCCGCGACCGCCTCCTCGGGGCCGTTCCCGGATACCTGCGGCCCACCGGCATTCCCGCCGGGCTGCATCTGGTGCTGATGTTGCCCGAAGGCGGCCCGACCGAGGAACGGGTACGCGCGGCGGCCGGCAGGCACGAGCTGGCGCTGGAGACGCTGGGCTGGAACTGGATGCGCACCGGCGACCATCCGCAGGGACTCATCCTCGGCTACGCGGCACCTGCCGAGCACGCCTTCGGGCCCACGTTGGATGCCCTGCTCGGCACGCTGGCCGAGGTGTACGGCTGAGTGGCGTGCGGGAACGGCAAACTCGCCTACGCAGACGGCCAACTCACGCGCGTGGCGGGCAAACACGCGGACGTGGGCGGCAAACACGCCGGGTGAGCTGGGGGTTCATCCGCGCAGGCTACGGGTGAGCCGGTCGGCGGCGGCGTACGGGTCGAGGCTGCCGCGGACCACCTGGTCGGCCAACTCGGCGAGGAGGTCGCCGCCGTGCAGGTCGCCCAGCTCGGCGCGCAGGTCGTGTAGCGCGATCGCCTCGATCTCGCCGCCGGCTCTGGTGGCGCGCCGCCGGTACAGTTCACCGTGCGAGTCCAGCCAGCCGCGGTGCTCGGCCAGCACGCCGGCCACCTCCGCGGCGCCCTCGCCCCGCGCGGCGACCGTGCGTACGACCGGCTGGCGCCAGTAGTGCCCGCGCAGCTCGCGCCTGCTCATCGCGATCATCTGCTTCAGCTCGCGCACCGTGGCGTCGGCGCCGTCGCGGTCGGCCTTGTTCACCACGAACACGTCGGCGATCTCCAGCACGCCCGCCTTGGCCGCCTGGATGCCATCGCCCATACCGGGGGCGAGCAGCACCACCGTGGTGTCGGCCAGCCGCACGACATCCACTTCGGACTGCCCGACACCGACGGTCTCGATCAGCACGACGTCGAATCCCGCCGCGTCCAGCACGCGCACCGCCTGCGGCGTCGCCCAGGACAGCCCGCCGAGGTGCCCGCGGGTGGCCATCGAGCGGATGAACACGCCGCTGTCGGTGGCATGCTCGGCCATCCGGACGCGGTCGCCGAGCAGGGCGCCCCCGGAGAACGGCGAGGAGGGGTCGATCGCGAGCACGCCAACCCGCTTGTCCTGCGCCCGCAGCTCGGAGATCAGCATCGAGGTCGCCGTGGACTTGCCGACGCCGGGCGGCCCGGTGAGCCCGACCAGCTGCGCGCGCCCGGTGTGCGGCACCAGGGCCCGCGCGACCTCGCGTAGTTGCGGGTGGGCGTGCTCGACCAGCGAGATCAGCTTGGCGACGGCCCGCGGGCTGTGTTGCAGGGCCTGGCCGACCAGCCCCTCGACGTCGAGCGGAACCGCCACGGGGTCAGTTCTTCGGCACGCTGATCAGCAGCGCGTCACCCTGACCACCGCCACCGCACAGGGCCGCCGCGCCCAGGCCACCGCCACGCCTGCGCAGCTCGTAGGCGAGGTGCACCGCGAGCCTGGCCCCGGAGGCGCCGATCGGGTGACCGAGGGCGATCGCGCCGCCGTTCACGTTGACCTGCTCCGGGTCGACGCCGAGCTCCCGGGTGGAGACCAGGCCGACCGCGGCGAACGCCTCGTTGATCTCCACCAGATCCAGCGCGCTCGCGTCCAGCTTCGCCTTCGCCAGCGCGGCCTTGACCGCGTTCGCCGGCTGCTCGTGCAGGCTGGCGTCCGGCCCGGCGACCACCCCGTGCGCGCCGATCTCGGCCAGCGGGGCGATCCCCAGTTCCTCGGCCTTGGCCTTGCTGGCCACCACCACGGCGGCGGCACCGTCGGAGATCTGCGAGGCCGAGCCCGCGGTGATGGTGCCGTCGGCGGCGAACGCGGGACGCAGCGCGCCGAGCCCCTCGGCGGTGGTGTCCCCACGCACCCCCTCGTCCGTGCCGAACACCAGCGGGTCCTTCTTCCGCTGCGGAATCTCCACCTCGACGATCTCCTCGGCGAACCGGCCGGACTCGATCGCCGCGGACGCCCGCTGGTGGGAACGGGCGGCGAACTCGTCCTGCTCGGCACGGGTGAGCCCGTAACGGCTGTTGTACTTCTCCGTGGACGCGCCCATGGCCACCTGATCGAAGGCGCAGAACAGGCCGTCGTGGGCCATGTGGTCGACCAGCGTGGTGTCGCCGTACTTGAAACCGGAACGGGACTTCGGCAGCAGGTGCGGCGCTTGGGTCATCGACTCCTGGCCGCCCGCGACCACCAGGTCGAACTCGCCGGCCCGGATGAGCTGGTCGGCGAGGGCGATCGCGTCGAGGCCGGAAAGGCAGACCTTGTTCACCGTCAGGGCGGGGACATCCATCGGGACGCCCGCGGCGACGGCTGCCTGCCGGGCCGGGATCTGCCCGGCGCCCGCGGTGAGCACCTGGCCCATGATCGTGTACTGCACCGCGTCCGGGGAGACTCCCGCCCGCTCCAGCGCCGCCTTGATGGCGAAGCCGCCGAGCTGGGCACCGGAGAAGTCCTTGAGCGAACCGAGCAACCGACCGATCGGGGTACGGGCGGCGCCAAGGAGCACGGAACCGGACACGACAGCCTCCAAGCCTCGTTGCGGGACCAACTCGGGAAACGATACCGCTCGGTACCGAGCACTGAATCGAGCACTGTGAGGGGGCGCACGGGGCGCGCAGCGTGCTGAACCGCTTACCCTGCTCGACATGAGTAACAACTGGCAGTCGTTCGTCACCACCATCGACCACGTCGGTGTGGCCGTCGCTGATCTCGACGCCGCGATCGACTTCTATGCCAGCACCTTCGGCCTGGAGGCCACGCACACGGAGGTGAACGAGGAGCAGGGCGTCCGCGAGGCGATGCTGCACGCCCCCGGCGACACCGGCGGCCCCGCGGTGCAGTTGCTCGCCCCGTTGCGCCCGGAATCGACGATCGCGAAGTTCCTGGACACCAGGGGGCCCGGACTGCAGCAGCTCGCCTACCGGGTTACCGACCTGGAAGGGGCCAGCGCGGCGCTGCGGGAGAAAGGCATGCGCCTGCTGTATGACGAGCCGCGGCGCGGCACGGCGAACAGCAGGGTGAACTTCGTGCATCCGAAGGACGCCGGTGGGGTGCTCGTCGAGCTGGTCGAACCGGCGGCGGAACACTAAGCGGGTGCCTCCCCGCGCGCCTTACCGCGCCCGGACAGCGCGGCGGCGATGAAGGCGAGTTCTCGTTCCATCGGATCCGGCTCGTCGTCCGCACCGTGTCTGGCCACCGAGTGCCGGTAGCTCACCGCGCGGGCCAGCAGCCCGGAGGCGCTCTCCACGTCGGCGAGTGCGATACCACCGGCGCCGGCCGCCGTGATCACCGAACGCACCTGGTGCACCAGCACCGTGAACCGCGCCTGCAGCGCGTCCCGCACCGCGCGATGGGTGTCGGCCTCCCGCCACAGCAGGTGGGACAGCATCCTGGAGGCGGACAACCTGCGGTCCAACTCGTCGACCAGCCTGCGCAGGCTCTCCGCGATATCACCGGGCACCACGACCCTGGCCGGCTCGATCCGCTCGTCCGGCAACCGCTCGACCAGTGCCGTCAGCAGGTCCGACTTGCGGCGGAAGTAGTAGTGAACCAACCCCTTGGGTACCCCGGCACGCTCGGCTATCCGGGAGGTGGGCGTCGCCTCGAAGCCGGACCTGGCGAACAACTCCTCGGCGGCGACCAGGATGCGCTCCCGTGCCGACGGGTCCTCCTTCGACCCCTTCGACCTCGCCACCGGCTTCCCCTTCTCGTACGTTCGGGCCCACAACGATAACCGTCGTGGGCCCGACTCTGTCGAACTCAGTACCAGATCACCTCAGTGCTGGCCCGCGGTACGGCTGTGCGCCGCGTTGGCCATCGGCAGCGCGACGGCGCCCGCCACGACGGTCAGCACACCGATGATCCAGGACGTCCATGCGGCTCCGGCCATCTCCGCGTAGCCCATCACCCACGGCGAGACGAAGAGTAGGACGCCGAGGACGATCTGGATACCTTCGCCGTACACCATCCCGGGCATCGCCAGTGATGCGAGGCCGTCCAGAGCCACCAGCGCGCCAAGGACGATCAGCGTCCACATCGCGGCGGTGTTGGTCTCCATCCACAGCGGGGTCAGCACCGCCACCACGCCGAACACCACCTCGGCCCAGTCATAGGGCCGCGTCCATGGACGTGCCGAAGTCTCGGCCATCGTGATCACCTCCGAGGGAGTCACTCCGTGAGCCGCGCGTTTCGCGGTTCCACCTGCATTATTCACCTTGATTGGCCGGCCGGTCAAACACGGGGCGAAGCCGAAATGTGAGATTCGCTCGCGGAGTTGTGCCGCTCGTTACTCGCCAGTAATTTGAGTCCGCGAGCCGCCACCCTTCCCTCGGAGGTCCCGATGTCGCAGCACGCTTTGAGTGAGATCCGGCAAGCCATCCTGACCGACCAGCTCGACGCGATCGGCTCGCTCGAGCTGCCCGCCGGTTATCGCGGGGTCACCGTGCACGCCGACGAGGTCGAGATGTTCGACGGGATGGCCAGCAGGGACAAGGACCCGCGCAAGTCGCTGCACGTGGACGAGGTGCCCACCCCCGAACTCGGCCCCGGTGAGGCGCTGGTCGCCGTGATGGCCAGCGCGATCAACTACAACACCGTGTGGACCTCGATCTTCGAGCCGATACCGACCTTCAAGTTCCTGAAGCGCTACGGCAGGCTCTCGCCGCTGGCCGCCCGGCACGACCTGCCGTACCACGTGGTCGGCTCGGACCTGGCCGGCGTGGTGCTGCGTACCGGACCCGGCGTGCACAAGTGGCAACCGGGTGACGAGGTGGTCGCGCACTGCCTCAACGTGGAGCTGGAGGGCCCGGAGGGGCACAACGACACGATGCTCGACTCCGAGCAGCGGATCTGGGGGTTCGAGACGAACTTCGGCGGGCTCGCCGAGGTGTCCCTGGTCAAGGCGAACCAGTTGATGCCCAAGCCCGCGCACCTGACCTGGGAGGAGGCGGCCTGCCCCGGGCTGGTGAACTCGACCGCCTACCGGCAACTGGTCTCCCGCAACGGCGCGGATATGAAGCAGGGCGATGTGGTGCTGATCTGGGGCGCATCCGGCGGGCTGGGCTCCTACGCCACGCAGTTCGCGCTGGCCGGGGGCGCGATCCCGGTATGTGTGGTCTCCAGCGAGGAGAAGGCCGAGCTCTGCCGGAAGCTGGGCGCGGAGCTGATCATCGACCGCGACGCCGAGGGCTACCGGTTCTGGAAGGACGAGCACACCCAGGACCCCAAGGAATGGCAACGGTTCGGTGCCAAGATCAGGGAGCTCACCGGCGGTGAGGATCCGGACATCGTCTTCGAGCATCCAGGAAGGGAGACCTTCGGCGCCTCGGTGTATGCGGCCCGCAAGGGCGGGACGATCGTCAGCTGCGCGTCCACCTCCGGGTATCTGCACCAGTTCGACAACCGCTATCTGTGGATGAACCTGAAACGGATCATCGGTTCGCATTTCGCGAACTACCGGGAGTCCTGGGAGGCCAACCGGCTCATCGCCAAGGGTCGGATCCATCCGACGTTGTCCAAGGCCTACCCGCTGGAGGAGACCGGCCAGGCCGCGTTGGACGTCCACCGCAACGCGCACCAGGGCAAGGTCGGCGTGCTCTGCCTGTCTCCCGAGGAAGGCCTCGGCGTGCGCGATCACGAGCTGCGTGCGAAGCACCTGGACCGGATCAACACCTTCCGGGGCGTGTGATTGCGGTAAAACAACTCGGTACCGGACGTGTGCCACAAAGCCGGGGGCGGTTACGGCTAGGCTGGGCCCATGAGCCTTGGCGAAGAACGGGAGCTCGTACCGCTGGGAGCCGGCTTCGATCTCGCGAAGCGCGGCTACGACAAAGTTCAGGTGGACGAGCATCTGGAGCGGTTGGACGGCGACCTGAAGATGCTCGCCCAAGACCGGGACGCCGCCATCTCCCAGGCGGGTGACCTGGCCCGGCAACTCGAGGCGGCGCGCGGGGAGATCGACGACCTGCGTGGACAGGTCGAACGCCTCGCGCAGCCACCCACCACATTGGAGGGCTTGTCCGAGCGGCTGCAGCGAATGTTGCGGCTGGCACAGGACGAGGCCGCCGACACCCGGGCCCGAGCCGAGGCCGAGGCCGGGCATATCCGCGCGAAGGCGGAAAGCGACGCCAGCGCGATGCGGGCCCGGTACGAGGAACTGCTGACCGAACTCGCCGACCGGCGCAAGGCGATGGAGGCCGAGCATCGCAAGGTGCTCGAGGACGCACGGGCCGAGGCCGAATCGATCACCAGCAAGGCCAAGACCGAGCGGGACCGGCTCGACGAGGAGGCCGAGCAACGCCGGACCCAGGTCGAAGAGGACTTCGAGATCGCCATGGCCACCCGGCGCAACGAGGCCATGCGGGTACTCGCCGAGCAGGAGGCGACCAGCAAGGCCGAGGCCGAGCGGCGGGTTCGCGAGGCCACCGACGAGGCGGCAGCGATCCGGGCGAAGGTCGCCGAGGAGGAGGCCGCCGCCAAGGCGGACATCGAGCGGCGGCAGCGCGAGTCGGTCGCGGACGCCAACCAGCGCAAGCAGAACTCGATCAGCGAGGCGAACGCGCGGGTCGCGGAGGCCGCCGACGAGGCCCGCCGCCGGGTCCGCGAGGCCACCGACGAGGCGAACCGCAAGATCAACCACGCCACGGAACGGGTGGAGGCGCTGCGCAAGCTGCGCAACGCCATCGCCGAGCAGGTACAGAGCGCGCGGTCGATGCTCGCCGAGGCCGATGCCGCACTCGGCAACGCGGGGCCGATCGTGGAGCCGCTACCCGAGGAACGGGACGAGGCGACCGAACACCCGGATACCCAGGGGAACGATCCGGTTACCGTGGGCAGTCGCACCAACGGCGAGTCGCCGAATACGTCACAGGCGCAACCGAAACCCAAGCCGAACACAACTCACGAGTAGGTTAGGGCTGCGCGCGGGTGGCGGTGACGTTACTGTCGCCTCTGCACCTCGTGCATGTCCTTTCCACACCGCTCGAGCAGCTACGCTGGAGGATTCGGATGACCGCCTATCAGACTGTGGTCGTCGGTACCGATGGTTCCGACTCGTCGTTCAACGCCGTGGACCGGGCGGCCGGTGTAGCCGCCGACTCCGGGGCGACACTGGTCATCGCCTGTGCCTACTATCCAGCGAGCAAGCAGGACGTGGAGAAGGCGCAGGACGTCCTGCGCGACGAGGCGTACCAGGTGGTCGGTTCCGCGCCCGCTGAGGACACCCTGCAGAGTGCGCGGGACCGGGCCGCACGGGCCGGTGCCACCAAGGTCGAAACGGTGCCGGTGGTCGGCGAGCCGGTGGAGTCGTTGAGCAAGGTGGTGACGGAGCACTCTGCCGACCTGCTCGTGGTGGGGAACCGGGGGCTGAACACCCTTGCCGGCCGCATCCTCGGCTCGGTGCCCTCCGAGGTCGCCCGGAAGTCCGGCGTGGACGTGCTGATCGTGCACACCACCTGATAAACGCATGGCCGACGAGCGTGGCGCCGAACCGGACACCGGCGAGCTTCAGCAACGGCTGGAACGAATCCTGCTCGGCGGCAGGCGCAAGTACACGCGGTTGCAGGTGGCCGAGAAGTCCGGGGTGCCGGAGGAGCGTTCCCGCAGGCTGTGGCGCGCGCTGGGGTTCGCCACCGTGCCGGACGACGAGGTGGTGTTCACCGATGCCGACGTGGAGGCCGTGCGGATCGCCGACGGGCTGATCGAGGCCGGCCTGATCGACCCCGCCGTGGAGGCGTCGGTGACCCGCGCCCTTGGCCAGCACCTGTCCCGGCTGGCCGAATGGCAGGTGGATCTGCTGTGGACCATGATTCTGGAGAACGAGGACCTTCGGAACAACGAACGCCAGATCGCCCGGCTGGTGGACCAGCTGCTGCCCGAGTTGGAGCGGGTGCAAACCTTCGTGTGGCGCCGTCACCTCGCCGCCTACGCGGGCCGAGCGCTGGCCGCGCCCGGCGAGGAGCTGGAAACCCGCACGGAGGTGGTCGGGTTCGTCGATATGGTCGGCTACACGCGGCTGACCAGGCGGGTCGACGAGGCCGAGCTCAGCGACATCCTGGACCGGTTCGAGGCGGTGGCAGCCGAGGTGATCGCCGAGCATCATGGCCGGGTGGTCAAGATGATCGGCGACGAGGTGCTGTTCGTCGCCGACACCCCCACGGACGGCGCCGAGATCGCGCTCTCGCTGACCGAGCGGACCAACGCCGATGACGAACTGCCGCTGGTCCGCGCCGGCCTGGCCAGCGGCCGGATACTGAGCCGCTTCGGCGATGTCTACGGCTCGGTGGTCAACCTCGCCGCCCGGCTGACCTCGCTGGCCCGGCCCGGCACGATCCTGGTGGATCGGGCGATGACCGAAGCCCTCACCGGCAACGCCGCCTACGAGCTGCGCAGCAAGCGGCCGGTTTCGGTCCGTGGTTACAACCGGCTGCGCCCCTCCGCGCTACGCAGGGCGCGGAAAGGCTCCGCGGGATTCGCCAGCAGCCAGCAGCTCACCGCCGAACTACTCGGCCTTTCCCGGCCGGCGGCCTCGGACAAGGCTGCCTCCCCGGACGCACCCGGAGCGGCCCGCCCGGCACGGCCCACCCCACGACCTCGCCGCCGCAAGCGCCGCTGATCCGCGCCGGCATTCGACCCCACCCGCGCGCCGACCCTTTCACCCGATCGTGTATCGAACATGTGGTCGATTAGGCGGTATCATGGGGTTGTGACCAGGACCTTCGGCACCGACACCTCCCGCATGAGCGAGGAGGAACTCCTGACCGCGCTGGGCGAACTCGAACAGCAGCGGCGGGTTCTTTACACCCGGGAGCTGGCGGTTCTGGCCGAACTCGACGGCCGCGGCACAGCGAGTCAGAAGGGGTACCGCGACCTGCCGGTACTGACCCGGGAGATACTGCGGGTTAACACCTACGACGCCCGCCAACGCGTGGCCCACGCCCGCGCGGTGATCCGGCGCTACGGCCCGGGTGGGATACCCCTGGAACCGGACCTGCCCGAAGTGGGTGCGGCCGCGGCCGAGGGCGCGATCGGGCCGGAACATATCGAGACCATCCGCGCCACCGTGACCCGGTTCCCGCAGCCGGTCAGCCTGCCCGATCGCGAGCATGCCGAGGCCCTGTTGACCAAGGCGGCGCGGGAGTACGAACCCCACACGGTGTCCGCGTTGGGGCGGGAGATCGTGGCCCGCCTGGACCAGGACGGGAACCCGCCGAGCGAGGAGGAACTGGCGCGGCCGGAACGGTACCTGGACTGGCGCGAAACCCGCGGCGGACGACTCCGCGGCAGCTTCGACCTGGACGCCGAAACCGCCGCATTGCTGACCGGACTGATCGAACCCCGCGCCAAACCCTCCAGCACCAAAGACGAACCCGACCGCCGCAACAAGTTCCAACGACAAGGAGACGCGTTCGCCGACGTACTGCGCGTGGCAGCGGGGTGTCCGGAGGAAGGGCCGACCGAGGCGGGGGAACCGTTCACCGTCATGGTGTCGATCACCCTGGACGACTTGAAGCACGGCACGGGGTATGGGCTGCTGCATGGGCAGGAGTCGTACTCGGCCGCGCAGATCCGGCGGATGGCCTGCGACGCCTATGTCGTGCCCGCGGTGCTGGGCAGCAAGGGTGAAATCCTCGACATCGGGCAACGCACCCGCACGGTACCGCTGGCTATTCGCAGGGCGCTGATCCTGCGGGATCGCGGATGCGCTTTCCCGGGATGCCGGAAAAAGCCCAAACAATGCGACGCGCACCATGTGATTTATTGGGCTAACGGGGGACCAACTGCCCTGCACAACCTCACACTCTTATGCCGGTACCACCACAACCTAATTCATCATACCGAATGGGAGGTGCGAATGCGGAATGAACTTCCCGAATTCCTGCCCCCAGCTTTCCTCGATCCCGAGCGAAGACCCAGACGCAACCTCCTCCACCGCCAAGGGGGTGCGGAATGAACCGCGCGCGGTCAGCGATCGGCGGGGAGCACGGCGTACTGGCGCACGTACAGGTCGGTATAGGTGACCGGGCCGCGGGGCCCGGGGACCTTGTCCAGGTTGATACCGGTCTCCGGGACGCCAAGCAGCTTGAAACCATCGAGCAGCCGGGTGGGGGCGTTCCAGAACACACCGGTGCCCTGGTAGCCGTCGAAAAAGGCCTCGGCGGTCACGGCGTCCTCCGTGGCGATCCCGGCGGCGAGGCCGGAGGTGTTCTCGTTGGCGATGGTGACCGCCTCGGTGAGGGTGGCGACCCGCGCCACGGTGACGGTCGCCTCGCGGTCGGAATCCAAGGCCCACTCGTAGCCGATCGGGTGCTCGTGCGGGGGCAGCGAGGGCCGGACCTCACGCTCGTCCAGCGCCTCGGAGACCACCGGCCAGATCTCGTCGTAGACCTCGGTGTGGATCAGCAGCAGGTTCAGCCGGTTGCACACGCCCAGCCGGTCCAGGCTGGCCCCCACCAGCGAGCGCACCGCGCCGGCATCCGCGGCCGCGTCCACGTACAGCACCCCGCCACCATCCGCGTGGGCCAGTGTGCGGACGCCGTGGGTCGCCGCCTCCGTGGCCAACGACCTCGTGCTGTCCCCACTGCCCCGCAGGATCACCAGCGGCACCAGGGCGGGCAGGCACACCAGCGCCGCGGCGGCCACCCGCTCCACCCGCGGCACCAGCTGCACCACATCGGGCTCGATCCCGGCCTCGGCCAGTGCGGGCGCGACGACCACGTCCAGCAGTTTCCGCGCGGACTCCAGCGCGGCCGACCCAGTACGCAGCACGCCCGCGTTCCGCGACTTCACCAGCTGGGACGCGACGTCCACGGTGACATTCGGGCGCGCCTCGTAGTTCGCCCCGATCACGCCGACCGGGCGCCTGCGCTCGACCAGCCGCAGCCCGCCGTCCAGCTCGGACACCGGGATGCTGCGTTCCGGGTGCGGGGCGGCCGCGAGCAGCCGCAGTTGCTCGGCCATCCCGGTGAGTCGCTGCTCGGTGATGGTCAGCCGGTCGAGCAGCCCGGTACTCATTCCCTCGGCACGGGCCCGCGCGATGTCCGCGGCGTTGGCCTCCAGCACGGCCTCCCTGCCCGACAGCAGCCGCTCGGCCATCCCGTTCAGCGCAGCGTCAATGGCCTGGTCACGCGCCGCGGCCAGGGACGGCGCCGCCGCCTTCGCGGCACGCGCGCACTCCTCAACCGCCTTGGCCACCTCGTCATTCACCGCGTCGTTCACCACAGAGTGCCCTTCTCCAGCTGCCTGTGCTCCGAGCCGTCTCGCACGGCGTCCCAGTGTGCCGCAACGGCGAAGCGGCCGTGCAGCCCGGTCAGCGCGCGACGGGTTCGATCAGCAGGCTCCCGCCGACGATCAGGCAGGTGACGGCGAGCACCGCGAGGATCAGTACCCACAGCACCGCGGGCACCCCGGTCAGCCGCGCCAGCTGGTCGGCATCGGAGTCCCGTGCGGCGCCCCGCCGGCGCTTGAGTTGCAGCTCGATCACCGGACGCACCCCGCCGAGCAGCAGGAACCAGGTCATCACATAGACGAACGCGGCCTGCACGGCGGGCGGCGCGAGCAGGGCGACCCCGGCCAGCACCGCAGCCGAGGCGATCACCGCGAACACCCCGTAGGCGTTGCGCACCATCACCAGCACGCCCAGCAGCAGCGCCGCCGCGATACCGAGCAGGACGGCCATCCAGCCGGAGGACAGCAGCACCGCGAACAACACGCCGAGCAGGGCCGGCGCCGGATAACCGGCCAGGGTGGTGAGCACCATGCCGGGACCGCTCGGTTTGCCACGCGACACCGTCACCCCGGAGGTATCCGAATGCAATCGGATGCCACGCAGCCGCCTGCCAGCCAGCACCGCCACCAGCGCATGCCCGGCCTCGTGCACGATGGTCACGACATTGCGCGCCAGTCGCCACGGCGAACCGGACAGCACCAGCAGCAACGCGACCGCACCGGTCACCGCCACGATGGAGACCGAGGTTCCCGGCTGCGTTTCGAACAGCTTCCAGATCCCGTCCTCGTCCGTCTGCTCCACGTGTGCAGCTCACCACAACCCGTTCCCCCTGCCCGACGTGCCCCCTCGGTGACTGGCGTCCCGTGTTACGGTGAGGCCATGGGAACGTTGTCCTGCTTCTGCGTGGCGTACGCCCGGCTGCGGCTGCGGCTCGCCTGAACGCAGCGGCTGACTGATTCTTTTCGACCGCTGACGCCTCCGCTTCATTCCTGAGTTCGGCGTCGGCCGTCCCTTTCATTCCTTCTGGCTTCGGCCGCTGCGTCATGACGTCCGTGCGCGCGTTCCGCCGCGCGCTCCCTCACTCATGTCGTGGAGCCGAACCATGCCTAGCTCAGGGCGTCCATCTCATTCTGCACACACACCGAATCCGTCCGGTGTGCATTTTCTTACCGCACGCCATATCGTGCACAGCCTGCTCGACTCGTGCCCGGTAGGGCCGGCCGATCTGGTGCTGGATCTCGGCGCCGGGCCGGGTGCCATCACCGCTCCCCTGGTCCGAACCGGGGCGAAAGTGATCGCCGTCGAACGCGATCCCACGTTCGCCCGCAAACTCGGCAACCGGCTCGACGGCCACCACAACCTCCGCGTGGTGAACGATGACCTGCGAACGGTTCTGTTGCCGCGCAAGGAGTTCGTCGTCGTGGCGAGTATCCCGTACGCGGTGTCCTCGATGCTGTTGCGCCGGCTGCTGCACCCCTGTTCGACTCCGCTGCGGCGCGCCGCGATGATCGTGGAATGGGGCTTTGCCAAACGGTTGGCCCGTGCCGTGCCACGTAACCGGGAACAGGCATGGTGGGCGGCCCGGTTCGAGCTCGAACTCGTCCGGCGGGTCCCCGCGCGGTGCTTTCGACCGATGCCCACCGTGGACTCGGCCGTGCTCGCGGTCCGCGGTCGCGGTCTCGGCATCCGGGCCGAGACCGCGTTGTGGGCCCTGCTCGGCGCCGCCTACCGGGATCCGTACGGCCCGGCACGCACCGCGATCGCGACGGCGCTCGGCGGGCACAAGGCACGGGGCGCACTACAGGCCTGCGGGATCTCGCCGGGCGAACCGGCCGGTGCGGTGCCCGCGCGGCGGTGGGGGGCACTCGCCCAGCAACTCGCCGAGGATCACACGTTGCACTGGCCGAGGTTGCCACGGGAACTCCACGCACCCGCCACCACGGCGGGACGCAGACGCCGAGGGCGATCATGACGCATACTGGCCACGACGAACCGAGAGGAGCAGAAGGTGCCGACGAACTCTCCTGCCCGGTCCCGACTGCTGGAGTTGCTGGCCGAGCCGGTGGCCGAACCCGAACCGGACAGCGGAATCGTCGATCTGCTCGGCGGCGCCGCCCAGGCCGGGCCGCCGACCGGGCTGGCGCAACGGTTGATGCGCACCGAGGCGGTCACCAGGGTGTACGAGCGCTACTGGCGTCCCGCGTTCGGCGCCGCCGCGAAGGGGTTCCGCGGACCGAGTATGGCGGGCGAGGTCACGCTGGCCACCGAACTGCTCGCGCTACGGCCGGGGCAGACGGTGCTTGACGTGGCCTGCGGCACCGGCCGATTCACTCGCGCGTTCGGCGAGGCCGTCGGCACCGACGGCCTCGCCATCGGCCTGGACGGTTCGCGGCAGATGCTCGGCAAGGCTGTCGCGGCGGACAACCTGCCGGAGTCGGTCGCATTCGTCCGCGCCGACGCCACCGCGCTCCCCTTCCAAGCATCCGCGCTGGACGCGGTGTGCTGCTTCGCGGCGCTGCACATCTTCGCCGATCCCGAGGCCGCGCTGGACTCGTTCACCGCGACGTTGCGCCCCGGCGGCCGGGTGGCGATCTTCACCAGCGCGCGGCCCCCGTGGCTGCCCGCACGGTTACTGACCGACGGGTTCGGCTTCGTCACCGGGATGCGGATGTTCGACCGCGGGGAGATCGCGGACCGGTTACGGGCCCGCGGCTTCACCGAGATCACCGAGACCCATGCCGGGGTGACCCAGGTCGTGGCCGGGACCGCCGGCGGGACGCGATGATCGGGGGGCGCGAGCTGATGTTGCTGGACGCCCCGTCGAACCTGGGGCTGCGGCCGCCGGTCGAGGGCACGGTTCCCGGCTGCTACAAGGCGCCAGGGGCGCTGCGGGACAACGACCTGCTGAACCGGCTCGGCGCCACCGAGGCAGGGGTACTGACCCCACCGCGTTACCACACGGCGTGGCAACAAGGCCACGGTGTACGTAATGCCGAGGGTATTGCCGAGTACAGCAGGCGACTGGCCGCGCGGATCGACCACATTCGCCGGCAGCGGGGTTTCCCCGTGGTGCTGGGTGGCGACTGCTCGATCGTGCTCGGTGCCGCACTCGCCCTGCGTCGCGAGGGCCGCTTCGGCCTGGCCTACCTCGACGGGCACGACGACTTCCGACACCCCGGCATCGCGCCGACGGCGGGCTCGGCGGCCGCGGGCGAGTGCCTCGCGCTGGCCACCGGGCGGGGCGCCCCGGAGCTGACCGGCCTGGACGGGTTGTGGCCGTATGTGGCCGACTCCGATGTGGTGCTACTCGGTGCCCGCGAGGAGGAGTCGGCGGAGACGGCCGCCGCGGGCATCCGGGGCGTCACCAGCCAGCGGATCATGGTCTCCGGGACCGCGGAAGCACTGGCGCTGGCGTCCGAGACGCTGGGCAACCCCGAGCTCGACGGGTTCTGGATCCATGTCGATATCGACGTGCTCGACCCCTCGGTCGTGTCCGCGGTCGACAGCCCCGACCCCGGCGGGCTGGACGTGGACACACTGGTGACGCTGCTGCGCGGGTTGCTGGACCTCCCCGGCGCCGCGGGGTTCGAGCTGACCGTGTTCGACCCGGACCTCGATCCCGACGGCACCCAGGCCGCGGTGGTGGCCGAGGTGATCGAGCGAGCCTTCGCCCGCCGGGCGTGATCAGTCCTCGACCGCGGCGGTGACGTCCAGTTCGACCAGCTGTCCCGGGTAGCCGAGACAGGTCACGCCGACCACGGTTCCCGCCGAGTGGAACGCGGGTCCGATCGTCGAGGCCAGGAACCGGTCCCATGCGGTGCCGAGCACGGCCGGATCCGAGCTGGCGACATAGAGCACGGCGCGAATCACGTCCGCCGGGGTGGCGCCGGCGGCACCCAAGGCGATAGACGTATTGGTGGCCACCTGATCGACCTGAACGTCCAGATCGCCCCGTCCGGTGACAGCAGTGGCGGAATCCGGGTCGGCATCGGCAGCCAGCGGGCACTGCCCGGCCAGCAGCACCAGGCGCCGGCCCTCGACGATGGTCACGTGGTGGTAGCCGGAGGTGGCGTGCAGGTCAACGGGGTTGTGTCGGGTCACGGGCACGACTCGATACAACCGCCGCAGGCCAGCAGGCGTCAACCGGATAACCCCTCGACCGATCAGGAGACCCGCAGTGCAGCGCACTATCGACTGGGACAACGGCGAGATCGTCATCGTGGACCAGTGCTCGCTCCCGCACACCCACCGGATCCTACGGCTGCGCACGGTGGAGGAGCTGGTCGCGGCGATCCAACGCCTCGCCGTACGCGGCGCACCCGCGTTGGGCGCGGCGGGCGCGCTCGGCACCGCCCTCGCCGCCCGCCTGCCCGACGCCACCGAGGAGTCGGTGCGAGCCGCGGCCGACCGGCTGGCCAGGGCGCGGCCGACGGCGGTCAACCTGAGCTGGGGCGTGCGCCAGGCACTGGCGGTGCTGCCCGACGGTGCCGATGCCGTGCTGGCCAGGGCGCGGAACCTGCTGGACGCCGACGAGCGGGTCAACCGGCTCGCCTCGGGACACGCGGCCGAGGAGGTGCTGCGGCGCTGCCCGCGCCGACCGTTGGGACTGCTCACCCACTGCAACAGCGGCCGGCTCGCCACCGTCGCCTGGGGCACCGCGCTCGGCGTGGTGTGGCACCTCGCCGAGGCGGAGGCGGTCGGCGAGGTGCTGGTGGACGAGACCCGGCCGCTGCTACAGGGCGCGCGGCTGACCGCATGGGAACTGGCCGAGGCCGGGATCGCCTACCGGGTGCTGCCCGACGGCGCCGCGGCCACGGCCATGGCGCAGGGCATGGTCGACTGCGTGCTGGTCGGCGCGGACCGGATCGCGGCGAACGGCGACGTGGTCAACAAGGTCGGCACCTACGGGCTCGCGCTGGCCGCGGCCGCGCACGAGGTGCCGTTCCTCGTGGTCGCCCCGACCTCCACGGTCGACACATCGCTACCCGACGGCACCGCGATCGAGATCGAGCAGCGGTCGCCCGAGGAGGTGACCCGGTTCGCCGGCGAGCCGGTCGCTCCGGAGGGCGCGGCCGCGTTCAACCCGGCGTTCGACCTGACCCCGGCCAGGCTGGTCACCGCGGTGATCACCGAGCACGGTGTGCGAACCCCTGCTCCATCCTGCTGAATACCGGCAGCGGATGAACCGCGTCCACCTCGACCGCTTCCACTTCACCGATGCCGGTGGCAACCTGCTGAGTATGGACACCGAACTCGAGTCGTGACGGCCCGATGGCGATGACGGGTGCCGCGGCCGTATGGATCGTACTGGGACTGTTGTTGCTGGCGGCACTGCTGCGGGGGCTCCCGTTGAGCACTGCCACCAGGAGCGAGCTGTCGCCGAGCGAGGTCGGCTTTCTCCGGGGCGGAGCCAAGCATGCCGTGCGGGCCGCACTGGCGTCCTTGGACGCGAAGGAGCTGATCGAGCCCCATCCCCGGGGCGGGATCCGTCGGACACAGCACTCGTCGACACCCATAGAGGAGCCGTTCGAACAGGCCGTTTACACCGCGGTGTACGGCAGGATCGGTCCGCGCGGGTTACGTCGCAGCAACCGGGTACGTCGGGCGCTGACCGTGCTCGAACGCCGGCTGGTGGCAGCCGGTCTGGTACCGGCCAGATGGCGCTGGACAGCCAGCCGGATCGCACTGGCGGCGGTCCCGGTGGTCGCGGTGCTGGGCTGGCTCGTCGGCGATGCCCGCGCGTGGTCGTTGCTCCTCCTCGCACTAGCGGCGCTGATGGCGGCGTTGGTGTGGTGGCTTCCTCGTCGCACGATAGTCGGCAGCCAGGCCCTCTCGGCATGGAATCGGGACCACCGTGGGGGACCACTGCCCGCCAGATATCAGGACCCCCAGCACGAGACCCCCGGCGGCGGTACCGGCGGCGGTACCGGCGCCGGGGGTACCGGCGGTGATACCGGTGCCGGCGACTCATCGAACGACTAGCGCCGCGGGCCCGCGGGCGGCCTAATCCCGCGGGCCGATCCGCCTGCCGTCGCCGTCCCGGACGGTGATCGCCGTCCCCGGGCAGGAGTCGGCGGCGTCCAGGGCCAACTCGTCCGGCTGGAACTCGGGGTCCGCCGGTCGAGCGTGCTCATCGTTGAGCACGAACAGTTCCGGTGCCAGCGCGGCACACATTCCGGACGCCACGCAGCTCTGTGCGTCGACCTCGGCTCGCCAACTCATCGTTCACCACCGGACCGGCATGGTTCGCGGCCCGCGGACCAGCATTTCCGTTTTCCAGACCACATCACCGGCCGGTTCCAGTCCGGGCATCCGCTCCAGCAGTGCGCGCAACGCCTCCTGCAGCTCCAGCCGGGCCAGGGACGCACCGAGGCAGTGGTGCACGCCGTGGCCGAACCCGAGGTGCTGGTTGCTCTGCCGATCGAACCGCAACGCGTCCGGCGAGCCGAAGCGCAGGCCGTCCCGGTTCGCGGCACCCGCGGCGACCAGCACCGGCTCCCCCGCGCGCACCAGTACCCCACCGACCTCGACGTCCTCGGTGGCATAGCGGGCGAACGCCGCGCCCGCCCCGAGTGGCACGTAGCGGAGCAGTTCCTCCACCGCGGCCGGGATCAACTCCGGTTCCGCGCGCAGCCTGGCCAGTTCCTCCGGGTGGTCCAGCAACACGTGCACGAAGTTCGGAATCTGGGTAGCCGTGGTCTCGTGCCCGGCGACCAGGATGCCGACACACAGATCGATCAGCTCCAGCTCGGACAACCGGTCGCGGACATCGCGTGCCTCGATCAGCGCGGTCATCAGATCGTCGGCCGGCTCGGCCCTGCGCCTGGCGATGTGCCCGGAGATGTACTCGCGCAGTTGCTCCTGGTTCGCCTCGAACTCCGCGGTGGTCATCCGGCTGGTCGACAGCACGCCGTCGCTCCACACCCGGAACAGCGGGCGGTCCTGCGACGGCACGCCGAGCAGTTCGCAGATCACCTCGACCGGCAGCGGCAGCGCGAAACCCTCGACCAGGTCCGCCGGCGGTCCCCCGGCGATCATCTCGTCGAGCAGGCCGGTGGCCAGTTCCCGGACCCACGGCCGCAGTTGCTCGACCCGCCGGGTGGTGAAGGCCTTGGCCACCAGGGTGCGCAGCCGGGTGTGGTCGGGCGGGTCCATCGCCAGGATCCCGTTCGTGCGCTGCCCCGAGGTCGGCCGCGGCTCGTCGTGCTCGGCCGCGGCCGCCCTGGAGAACCGCCGGTCGCCGAGCACCAGCCTGGCATCGGCGTACCGGGTGGCCAGCCAGGCGGGCTCGCCGAACGGTAGCCGCACCTTGATCATGCCCTCGCGCTCGCGCGCGGCGGCGTAGGCCGGGTCCAGTTCGAGGCCCTCGGCATCGTTGAACGGATAGGCAACAACCTCGTCGGCAGTACTCATCGCCAGTCCCCCGGTTCCACTCGCACAGTTGTAAGCAGCTGCTTACAACGCTAGAACCGGAACACCGTGCGCGTCAACGCCGTCACTCACGGCATTCGGGTGACGCCGACGGCTACGGTGTCCGCTGTGGAAGACGAACCGGTGACCGGAGAGCGGCGGGCCCGGCGCCGGGACGCGGCGGCCACCAGGCGAGCGCTGCTCGAGGCCGCGGCCGCCCTGTTCGCCGAACGCGGGTTCGACCGCACCACAGTGCGCGCGATCGCCAGCCGGGCGGAGGTGAACCAGGCACTGCTGTTTCGCTATTTCGGCTCCAAGGACGCCTTGTTCGAGGAGGTGATGGCCGCGCGGATCAGGCAGACGCTCGCCGGAACACCGCCGGAACGCCTGCTGGAGACCAGCCTGCGCGACATACTGGACCAGAACTCGGCGGGGCGACGCGACCGCACGCTGGAGACACTGCTGCGCTCCACCGGCAACGACAACGCCGCCGCGGCCATCCGCAGGGAACTCGGCGAGGAGTACGTGCGTGCCCTGGCCGGCCTCACCGACCAGGAGGACGCCACCCTGCGCGCGGACCTCGCCCTCGCCTGGGTGCTCGGCATCGGGCTGCTGCGCGGTGTGGCCGGTACCGAGCCGCTGAGCAGCGCCGACCCGGACACCGTGTGCGCCCTGGTGCTGGACGCGCTGCGCAGCCTGCTGGAACGTAGCTCCCCCACGGAAAGTCCGGCGACGCCGCGCCGAGCGTCGCCGTAGTGTCCGGTCATGGAGAGCTTCCCGCCCGCGGACACCGAAGAGCAGTACGAAGCCCTCACCGAGGGACGGTTGCGCGTGCCCGTGGAACGGCTCTGTCGCGAGCTCGGCCTGTACGCGAGTCCGGTGCGCTTCGCGGACGGTTCGCTCCCGGTGTACGCCGTCGGCGACCGGCACGTGCTCAAGCTCTACCCACCGGCTTTCGCCGGGGAGGCGAAGGTGGAGAGCACCGCATTGCGTGCGGTGCAAGGCAAGCTGCCGATCCCCACCCCCGCGCCGGAACGGGTCGGCGAGGCCGACGGGTGGGAGTATCTGCTCATGCGGCGGCTCACCGGGGTGAGCCTGGCGAATGTCTGGCCGCGGCTGTCTGTTGTGGACAAGCAGGAACTCGCGCCGCGGTTGGGTGAGACGCTGGCCGCGCTGCACCGGGTTACCGATCCCGCGCTGGCCGACCTGGAGCCGCGGGACTGGCCGGGCTTCATCGCGGCACAGCGGGCCAGCGCCGTGGACCGGCAGCGCGCGGCCGGACTCCGCGAGGAATGGCTGGAGCAGATCCCCTGCTTCCTGGACAGTGTGGACGATGCGGAGCTCGGCAAGCCGGAACCGGTGTTGCTGCACACCGAGTTCATGCGCGAGCACCTGCTGATGACCGAGGGCGGCACGGGCTGGACGGTGTCCGGGCTGTTCGACTTCGAGCCCGCGATGGTCGGCGCTCCCGAGTACGAACTCGTCGCCGTCGGGCTGTTCGTCTCCTGCGGGGATGCCGATTTCCTGCGCGCGTTGCTGCTCGGCTACGGCTACTCCGCCGACCGGCTCGGCGAGCGATTGTCCCGGCGGCTGCTGGCCTACACCCTGTTGCACCGGTACGCGAACCTGCCGTGGTTCCTCAGCCGGTTGCCCGCGCCGCCCGAGCCGACCCTGGACGCGCTGGCCACCACCTGGTTCGGTACCGGTAGCGGGGTCAGCTGAACGGGATCCACGCCACCCGGTTGGTGCCGCCGTCGCCGACCTCGGAAACCAGTGCACCGGCGCTGGACACCGTCCACAGCCGGTCGCCGATCACCATGGCCCTGCGGACGACCCCGTCCCCGGCGGAGCCGGATTCCGCGGGCTGCCGCACGGTCCCGACCTCGGTCATGCCCCGCTCACCCAGCCTGAGCACCAGCGCACCACCACCGTGCTCCCAGTCCGGCCCGGTCGGCGGGCTGGTGTACGGCAGCACGATCAGTCCGCTCGGCGGCCAGTACAGGAACGCGTGCGGGTCCGACTCGACCTCGGAACGCGCGCCCGCCACATGCTGCTGGGCGATCCGGCTCGGTGCCGCCGGGTCGCCGACGTCGAACAGCGAGACCTGCAACCCGCTGGTGCGCCCCTGCCGGTTCGCTTCCTGGCCGACCCCGATCAGCCTCCCCGCACCCGCGTCGTGCAGGTACGCCGAGTAGCCGGTGATCTTCAGCTCGCCCACGACCCGTGGCGCGGCCGGGTCGGCAAGATCCACCGTGTACAGCGGGTCGGTCTCCCTGAAGGTCACCACATAGCCGACCGGACCGACGAAGCGCACGGCGTAGATCCGCTCCCCCTTGCCGAGTCCGCCGACCCTGCCCACCTGGGCGAGCTCGGAATCCTTCCTGGCCAGCACGGTCACCGCGCTCACGGAGTTCGGTACCTCGTCGGGACCGCGCGGCACGCCCGCGGCCCCGGTGGTGGTCGCCACCCGCAGGTGGCCCTCGTACTCCGAGAGCGAGTACTGGTTCAGCAGGGTCCCCTCAACCGTGCCGGAGGCCACGTGCCGCGGTGGTCCCGGCCGGCCGATGTCGAACTGGTGTATCTCGGTCCGCCGGGCCTCGGGCTCCCACTCGGGCATCGGCATCCGCCCGCCCGGCATCGGAACGGCGGTGGGATACCCGTCGTCGGCGACGTACAGGCTGGACTCCGTGCCGTACACGGTGTCCCCTTCGGCCACAATGGACACCGGGTCACCGGTCCCGAGCCGGCCGGACAGCTCGACGGTGAGCACGGTGAGCATGGCCGTCCCGCTGTAGGTGTCCGGATGGCTCACCCGCGCGCAGTCCACCAGGTTGCCCTCCTGCCGGGTTCCGTTCCCGGTCAGCTCGTAGCGGGGCAGCCAGTCCTCGATCGAGGATCGTTCCAGGATCTCCCTGTTCTCCCGAAGCGCGCTCTCCCGGGAGCCTGCCTCGTGCGGGTGAGTGAAGGGCAGCCGGGGCGCCGAGCGGACCACGATCCTGGCGCGCCCTTCGATCGCCCGCGCGTCCACGTACTCGCCGTCCAGCTCCAGGGTGCCGACCACCTCCGCCGGGCCTGCCAGATCCACCAGCACCAGCCTCGACCGCAGCCCGCCCGGCTCGGGCGCGAAGCCGGGATCGACCGGCGCGGCGGCGACCCCGCCGGCGGCCAGCACCAGCGCGCGGTCGCCGTGCAGCAGCAGTTCGGTCGCCGGGCCACCGGGAAGGTCCACCTCGGCGGTGACGGCGGTGGATCCGACGTCGACCACCCGCAGGGTCCCGTCCACCACGCTGACCACCCGGTTACCGTCGGTCTGCACCAGATCGGGTTCCTCGACCCCACGCTCGTGGTTGTTGGTACCCGAATGCTGCCGCTTCTTTCCCGCGCTCCCCGCGTCCTCGCCCGCCGCGGGAGCCGCGTTCGGCACGGCCGCCCTGCCGTCGACTCCCTCGGCGAACCCGGAGTCGGCAGCCACCCCGTAGGGCTGGTCCCCCGGCAGGCCGTACGGCCCGACGAAGGGCCGCATGGACTCGCGTAGCTCCGCCAGCGCCGCCTCGCAGGAGTCGAAGGACACCAGCCGCGGCGTGCCGGTGGCCGCCGTGCCGGTCTCTCGCTGGTTCCACGGCTTCTCGCTGGTCAGCGTGTCGGTCACGACCAGGCCCGCGGCGAGCACGACGACGAGCGCGACGGCAAGGCCGGCCGGGCGTGGCGGGGTGGGGAGTCGCTTCATGCCCCTACGGACGGACGTGGCGCCCCGCCGCGTTGCATCACCGGCCCGGAAAGCCGGGATCCCACTCGGGCGCGCGCGCCCGCTTCGGGGTCATCGGCGCCGCAGTCCATCCTGGAGCACCTCGGCGAGGTGTACCGCGGTCCGGTCCGACTCCTGCGCGATCTGGGTGCGGCAGCTGAACCCGTCCGAGATCACCAGGGTCTCCGCCGGTGTCTCCCGCAGCGCGGGCAGCAACCTGTCCTCCGCGCAGGCCAGCGACACCTCGTAGTGCCCACGCTCGAAGCCGAAGTTCCCCGCCAGCCCGCAACACCCGGTGTCCAGTGTGGAGCTCCGGATGCCGGCTTCCGCCATCACCCGCTCCTCGGCGGTGAACCCGAGGACCGCGTGCTGGTGGCAGTGCACCTGGCTGACCGCGTCCAGGTCGAGGCCGCGCCACGGCGGGTCGGCCTCGGCCAGCAGCTCGGCCAGCGTGTGCGTCCGCTCGGCCAGCAGGGTCGCGGTGCCGTCGCCGGGTAGCAGATGGCCGAGATCGCCGCGGAACAGCGCGGTGCAGCTCGGCTCCAGGCCGGCGACCCGGTAGCCGGCGTCCAGATAGGGCCGCAGCACCTCGACGGTGCGGCGTAGCACCCTGCGCGCGACGCCGAGTTGCCCGGTGGACACCCAGGTGAGGCCGCAGCAGACACCGCGCTCCGGCAGTACGACCTGGTACCCGGCCGCGCCGAGCACCTCCGCGGCCGCCTCCAGCACCCTGGGGGTGAAGTAGTTGTTGAACGAGTCCGGCCACAGCAACACCGGCCGCGGTGCCGCGGGGTCGGGACCGCGACACAGGTCCCGGCGGGCGCGGGTGAACGGGGTACGCGCGAACGCGGGCAGTTGCCGCTGCGGCGCGATGCCGCCGAGCCGCTTCAGCAGCGCGGCGGCCCGCGGGCGGGCGGTGACCGCACCGGCCAGCCGCGGGCTCAGCGCGGCGGCGCGCAGCCAGAGCGGCAGCCAGCCCATGGAGTAGTGCGCGGCCGGCCGCAGCCTGCGCCGGTAATGCTGGTGGTAGAACTCGGCCTTGTAGGTCGCCATGTCGACATCGACCGGGCAGTCGGAAAGGCAGCCCTTGCAGGAAAGGCACAGGTCCAGCGCCTCGTGCACCTCCTTCGACCGCCAACCATCGGTGATCAGCTCGCCATTGATCATCTCGGCGAGCAGGTGCGCCCTGCCCCTGGTGGAGTGCTGCTCCTCGCGGGTGGCCCGGTAACTCGGGCACATCACCCCGCCGCCGCTGGTGTTACGGCACTTGCCGACGCCGACGCAGCGTCGCATCGCCTCGCCGAAGCTGCCGTGGTCCTCCGGGTAACCCAGGAAGGTGCGCCGCTCGAGCTCCGGCGAGGCCGTGCGCACCCGCAGGTTCGCGTCCACCGCCCGGGGCTCGACCAGCACACCGGGATTCATCCGGCCGTCCGGGTCGAAGATCGCCTTGAACCGTTCGAACAGCTCCAGCGCCCGCGCGCTGTACATCCGGGGCAACAGCTCGGATCGGGCCTGCCCGTCGCCGTGCTCGCCGGAGAGCGACCCACCGTGCGCGGCGACCAGATCGGCCGCCTCCTCGACGAAGGAACGGAACCCGGCGATCCCCGACTCGGACAGCAGGTCGAAGTCCAGCCGCAGGTGCAGGCAGCCCTCGCCGTAGTGGCCGTAGACCACGCTGCTGCGCCCGTGCCTGCGCATCAGCCGCTTGAACTCGCGCAGGTAGCCGCCGAGTCGTTCGGGCGGGACCGCCGCGTCCTCCCAGCCGGGCCACGCCTCGGACCCGTCCGCACGCCGGGTGGCCAGCCCTGCGCCCTCCTCCCTGATCCGCCAGAGCCTGCGCTGCGCCGCGGGATCGGTGAGCACCAGGTGCCCGGTGATCGCCTCGCCCAGTTCGGCGGCCAGCCGGTGTGCCCGCTGCTCGGCCTCGCCCGGCTCGTCCCCGCCGAACTCCACGAACAGCCAGGCCCCGCCCGCGGGCAGGTCCTCGGTCCGCGCGGCGGCGAGCAGGCCGACCAGCTCGGCGTCCACCCCCTCCACGGTGAGCGGCGCGGCGGGCAGGATCGCGGGCACGGCATCGGCCGCCGCCACGTCCTCGGTGAACCCGAGGACGGCGAGCACCCGGTGCCGGGGCAACTCGGTGAGCTCCAACTCGGCACCGAGCACGGTCACGCAGGTGCCCTCGCTGCCCACCAGCGCCTTCGCCAGGTCGAAGCCGTTCTCCGGCAGCAGGTGCTCGAGCCCGTATCCGGAAACCCGGCGCGGCCAGGTGGACAGCTCGGTGCGCAGCAGGGCGAGGTTGCCCCGCACGAGATCGCGCAGCTCACGGTAGACCCGGCCCTCGGTGCCCGGCAGGGCCGTTCTGGCGTCCAGCTCGGGTGGCGAGGTGCGGCCGACGGTCATCCGGGTGCCGTCGTAGAGCAACACGTCCAGTTCCCGCACCGTGTCCGCGGTGCGCCCCCAGGCGACCGAGTGCGAGCCGCAGGCGTTGTTGCCGATCATGCCGCCGATCGTGCACCGGCTGTGCGTCGACGGATCCGGACCGTAGCGCAGGCCGTGTGGTGCCGCGGCCGCCTGCAGATCGTCCAGCACGGTGCCGGGCGCGACCCGCGCGGTCCGGGACTCGGGGTCCAGCTCGCGCACCCCGGCGAAGTACCGCGAGGTGTCCACCACCAGGCCGGGGCCGCAGGCGTTGCCCGCGATACTGGTGCCACCGCCGCGGGCCACGATCGGCACGTCCAGCTCGCGGCAGGTCGCGACGGCGGCCCGCACGTCCTCGGCGTCTCTTGGCAGCAGCACGCCCAGCGGGGGATGCCGGTAGTTGGAGGCATCCGTGGTGTACAGCGCCAGGCTGGCCGGGTCGACCGCGATCTCCCCGGCTACCTGGCCGGCAAGGTGCCGCCGCAGGGTGTCTCGCACGTCGTGTCGCACACCCCCATTCAAGAGGATCGCGCGCCGATCCGCCGTATGCGTGTGACAACGCGCTCGAGAACCGCTGGGACGTGTGGTGGTGAGTGGAGGAACGTTTCAGACAAGCACCGGCAGGATGTCGCTGCCCGCGCGGATGTACCGGTGAGCGGCACGGCCCCTTGCACGTGCACCCCGCTCCGGTGAGGGTGCACGGTATGGAGCCCACTGCCGTGCGCGAGGCGGCCGAGAAGCTGCTGACCGCCTACGACACCGGCGCCCCGATCGAGCCGGTGATCACCGAGTATCCGGACGCGACGATCGCCGACGCCTACCGCATCCAGCAGGAGCAGGTACGGACCTGGACGCGGGAAGGGGACGTGGTGAACGGCCACAAGGTCGGCCTCTCCTCCCCCGCGATGCAACGGCAGATGGGCGTGGACCAGCCGGACTACGGGCACCTGCTGGCCGGGATGTTCCACCTGGAGCACCAGCCGATCCGCACCGCGGGCTTCCTGCAGCCGCGGATCGAACCGGAGATCGCGTTCGTGCTCGGCCGCCCGCTGGCCGGGCCGGGGGTCACGGTGGCCGACGCCGTGCGCGCGGTCGATTTCGTGCTGCCCGCCTTGGAGATCGTCGACTCCAGGATCCGGGACTGGAAGATCTCCATCGTGGACACCATCGCGGACAACGCCTCCTCCGGGGGCGTCGTACTCGGCAGCAGGCCGACCCCGCTGACCGCGGTCGATCTCCGGCTCGCCGGGTGCACCCTGCACTCCGGGGGTGAGCTGGTGGCGACCGGCGCGGGCGGGGCGGTACTCGGCTCCCCGGTGAACGCGCTGGTGTGGCTGGCGAACACGGTCGGGCCGCTCGGTGTCGAGCTGGAACCCGGTCATGTCGTGCTGCCAGGGTCGATGACCCGCGCCGTCCCGGTACGGCCCGGGGACGCGGTGGTCGCCGCGATCGCGGGCCTCGGCAGCGTGACCGCGGTGTTCGAGGAGGACGGCCGGTGAGCGGCGGCGCGCCGGAGCGCGGGCTGGCGCTGCCGGGCAGACCCCGCTGACCCGAGACATGGTGCTCACCGAGGGCGAGCCACTGGCCCGCGCCGGACTGACCGAACCGGAGGTCGCGGCGCATCTGGCCTTCGTACCGCACCGGGAGCTGCACGGGCACGGCGTCAGCGCGGCGACGGCGTTACTCGCCGTGCGGGCCGTGTACGGGGCACTGGTCGTCACCGAGCGGGGCACGCCGATCCGGTACCTGACCGGCGGCAGCGGACTCGCACCGGGCTCGGTGGACCTCGCGCTGGAGGGTTGCCTGCTCGAGCTGGACGGCCGGGTGGTGGACACCGCCACCGCACCACACCCGCTCCGCTGGGTCGCGCCGGCAGGGTGGCCGCCCATTTCGGCACGCTCGGAACGGTGACATTGTCGGTCCGGTGAGTCACTTCTTGTCACGTCTTACTCATTTTCCGCGAGATCTTGCACAAACTCGGTAAATCAGCACCGGATTGTCGGTGTGATGAGGTTCAATAGTGGGCGACACAACATCCGGTGAAGGGCCGGGACTTTCTGAGGGGGAGGCAGATATGCCTCAGGACGACGAACTGAACCATCGCGAGCGCGCGACCCTGCGAGCAGTGGCCGGGGGTCGCGCGGAGATCAGCCGCAGCTGCGAGCCGGACCTGTTCATCGACGGACTCGCCTGCTGTGACCAGGCCACGGCGCACAAGCTGGCCCGGCTCGGGCTGCTCGCCCCCGCCCGCGAGGGCAGCCATGGTGAGCTGGTGCCCGCGGTGCTGACACCCACCGGTCGCGCGGCACTGGGGGCAGCGGGCGTACCGCAACTGGCGGCCTGAAACCCGCGCCTGACCCGTGGCATCCGACCGTGCCGCGGGTCGCCGCGCATTCTCCGGTGGGGATCGCCGGGGTACTCAGCGAAACGCCGGGATTCCGGTCACTGCCTGGCCGAGCGAGAGCGCGTGCATCTCCTCGGTGCCCTCGTAGGTGAGCACCGTTTCCAGATTGGCCAGGTGCCGCATCACCGGGTACTCCAGGGAGATCCCGTTCGCGCCGAGCAGGGTGCGAGCCGTGCGGGCCACCTCGATCGCGCCGCGCACGTTGGCCAGCTTGCCGAAGCTGACCTGGTTGTGGTGCAGCCGACCGATGTCCTTGAGCCGTCCGAGGTGCAGTGCGACCAGTCCCGCCCGGTTCACCTCGACCACCAGGTCGGCCAGCTTGCGCTGGGTGAGCTGGAACCCGGCGAGCGGCTTGCCGAACTGTTCCCTGGACAGGGTGTACTCCAGCGCCGAGGTGTAGCAGGCACGCGCCGCGCCGACCACGCCGAACAGGATTCCGTAGCGCGCCTCGTTCAGGCAGCTCAGTGGCCCGCGCAGGCCCCGCACCTCGGGGAAGGCCGCCTCGGCGGGCAGCCGGACCCCTTCCAGCACCAGCTCGGCGGTCAGCGAGGCGCGCAGGGACAGCTTGTGCCCGACCTCGTTCGCGGTGAATCCGGGCGTGTCCGTGGGCACCACGAACCCGCGCACGCCGTCCTCGGTCTGCGCCCACACCACGGCCACATCGGCGACGGTGCCGTTGGTGATCCACATCTTGGTGCCGTCCAGCACCCAGTCCGGGCCGTCCCGGCGCGCCCTGGTGCGCATCGCACCCGGATCACTGCCCGCGTCCGGCTCGGTCAGCCCGAAACAGCCGAGAGCCTCACCGGCCGCCATCCGGGGCAACCACTCCCGGCGCTGCTCCTCGCTGCCCCAGCGGTGAATCGCGTACATCGCGAGCGAGCCCTGCACCGACACGAAACTGCGCAACCCGGAGTCCACCGCCTCCAGCTCCCGGCAGGCGATGCCATAGGCCACCGCCGAGGTGCCGGCGCAGCCGTAGCCCTCCAGGTGCATGCCGAGCAGCCCGAGCTTGCCGAACTCCGCGGCCAGCTCCCGGGCGGGCAGCGTGCCGGACTCGTACCACTCGGCGACCCGCGGTTCGAGCTCCGAACGGCCGAAATCCCGGACGGCGTCCCGGATGTCCTGCTCGTCGGCGCCCAGCGAGGCGTCGATACCGAGGAAGTCACCGGGATCGGGCGCGGAGGACGCCGATGCTGCGCTGTTACCCATTCCAGCACCATAGCTGCCCGGCGCGGCCCCGACCATACCGACCGTTTGTGCAGGTCAGCGGCATTCTGCAAGGTAGTTACCCAACGTGGAACGAGCAACTACCCCGGAGTCAACTGGCACGTGTTATTTCCCACGCGGTGGCCCTGACCTATCCCGATAACGACGATTTCACACTACTGTCATAAGACCGGCGAACCCGGGAGCAAGCGGCGTGCCCGAACGACCCCCGCACCCACGTGGGTCTCTCGCGGGGACGCATCGCAGTACGGCGCTGCCTCCAGCGCCTCGCACAGTGCCGTGCGCAAGAAGAGCCGTGCGCAAGAGTGCCGCGCGCAACCGCACGATGAGGTGCGGCTATCCGGCGATGTCCAGGGGCTCGTTCCTGGGCTTATCTCCTCCCGACTGACCATCGCAGCACCGGGCTGGACCGTTACCGGGGTGTTATTGCCCCGCCCGGATCCGGCCCCGGGGTGCCAACGCATAGGAGGGCGGCCAGCCGTGACCCGCCACGCAGAGAGTCGTACCCAGCCTCCGGCCGGAGGACTGTACGACGAGCAGTACGAGCACGACGCTTGCGGCGTTGCCTTCGTCGCCGACCTGGCAGGCCGGCGCGACCACGGGATCGTGCGCAAGGCACTGACCGCCCTGCGCAACCTGGAACACCGCGGCGCCCGCGGCGCCGAGCCGGAGACCGGTGACGGCGCGGGCATCCTGATCCAGATCCCGGACGCCTTCTTCCGCGAGGTCGTGGACTTCGAACTGCCCGAGGCGGGCACCTACGCGGCGGGTATCGCCTTCCTCCCTGTGGACGAGGCGGACCGGGACAAGGCGATGAGCACCATCGAGCGGATCGCGGCCGAGGAGGACCTGCGCATCCTGGGCTGGCGCGAGCTGCCGGTGGACACCGAGCACGTCGGCCCCACGGCGGCGAGCACGATGCCGCACTTCGCTCAGCTGTTCCTGGCCCCGCGCCGCGAGGAGGCTCCCGGCGCGGAGGCCGACCCGGAGCTGGCGCTGGAGCGTGCCGCGTTCGTCGTGCGCAAGCGCGCCGAGCACGCGCTGGAGGCCGCCGAGGTCTACTTCCCGAGCCTCTCCTCGCGCACCATCGTCTACAAAGGAATGCTCACCGAGCCCCAGGTGCCGCGGTTCTTCCCCGACCTGACCGACGAGCGAGTGACCAGCGCCATCGGCCTGGTGCACTCCCGCTTCTCCACCAACACCTTTCCTTCCTGGCCGCTGGCGCACCCGTACCGCTACGTGGCGCACAACGGGGAGATCAACACGCTGCGCGGCAACCGGAACTGGATGGACGCGCGCGAGTCGATGCTGTCCACCGACCTGATCCAGGGTGACCTCGAGCGGATCTACCCGATCATCACCCGCGGCGCGAGCGACTCCGCCTCCTTCGACGAGGTGCTGGAGATGCTGCATCTCGGCGGCAGGCCGCTGCCGCACGCGGTGTTGATGATGATCCCGGAAGCCTGGGAGAACCACGCCGAGATGGACTCGCGGCGCCGGGCCTTCTACGAGTTCCACTCCACGCTGATGGAACCGTGGGACGGCCCCGCACTGGTGTCCTTCACCGACGGCACGCAGATCGGTGCGGTACTGGACCGCAACGGCCTGCGCCCGGCGCGCTACTGGGTCACCGAGGACGGGCTGGTCGTGCTGGCCAGTGAGGTCGGCGTGCTGGAGCTGGACCCGGCGAGCGTGGTGCAGAAGGGCAGGCTGGAGCCCGGCCGGATGTTTCTGGTGGACACCGCGCAGGGGCGGATCGTCGACGACGAGGAGATCAAGGGCGAACTGGCCGCCGAGCACCCGTATGGCGAATGGGTGGATGCCGGGCTACTGCACCTGGAGGAGCTGCCCGAACGCGAGCGAGAGGTACCGACACACGCCTCACTGGTCCGTCGCCAGCAGGCCTTCGGCTACACCGAGGAGGAGCTGGACGTCCTGCTCGAGCCGATGGCCCGTGGCGGGGCGGAGCCGATCGGCTCGATGGGCAACGACTCACCGCTGGCCCCGCTTTCCAGCCGGTCGCGACAGCTGTTCGACTACTTCACCCAGCTCTTCGCCCAGGTCACCAACCCGCCGTTGGACGCGATCCGGGAGGAGTTGGTGACCGCGCTGGGCGCCCAACTCGGCTCGGAACCGAACCTGCTGGAAGCCGGTCCGCACTCCTGCCGCCGGATCGTGCTGCCGTTCCCGGTGCTGGACAACGACGAGCTGGCCAAGCTGGTGCACATCAACGACGACGGTGACCTGCCGGAGTTCCAGGCGGTCACCGTGCTCGGCCGGTACGAGGTGGCCGGCGGCGGCGAGGCGCTGCTGCGCAGGCTGGACGAGATCCGCGCCGAGGTCTCCGAGGCGATCGAGGACGGCGCCCGGCTGATCGTGCTGTCCGACCGCGGGGTGGACGAGAAGTACGCGCCGATCCCCTCGCTGCTGCTCACCGGCGCGGTGCATCACCACCTGGTGCGCGAGAAGACCCGTACCCAGGTCGGCCTGGTGGTGGAGGCGGGCGATGCCCGCGAGGTGCATCACATCGCGCTGCTGGTGGGCTACGGCGTGGCCGCGGTGAACCCGTACATGGCGATGGCCACGGTGGAGGAGATGGCCGAACGTGGCCTGATTGCCGGGGCGGACGCCAGGCAGGCCACCCGTAACCTGATCAAGGCGCTCGGCAAGGGCGTGCGCAAGACGATGTCCAAGATGGGCGTCTCCACGGTGGCCTCCTACACCGGCGCGCAGATCTTCGAGGCGATCGGGCTGAACGAGGAGGTCATCGAGACCTGCTTCACCGGGACCACCTCCCGGATCGGCGGGGTCGGCTTCGACACCCTGGCGCTGGAGGTGCAGCAACGGCACGCCAAGGCGTACCCGGTGCACGGCGGCAGGCCCAGCCACCGCGAGCTGGAGACCGGCGGCGACTACCAGTGGCGGCGCGAGGGCGAGCCGCATGTGTTCAACCCGCACACCGTGTTCAAGCTGCAGCACTCCACCCGCGCCGGCAAGTACGAGATCTTCAAGGAGTACACCCAGGCCGTCGACGAGCAGTCCGAGCGGTTGTTGACACTGCGCGGGTTGTTCGGCCTCAAGGAGGGGGTGCGGCCGCCGGTGCCGATCGAGGAGGTCGAACCGATCTCCGAGGTCGTGAAGCGGTTCGCCACCGGCGCGATCTCCTACGGCTCGATCTCCGAGGAGATGCATCAGACCCTGGCGATCGCGATGAACCGGCTCGGCGGCAAGTCGAACACCGGCGAGGGCGGCGAGGACCCGGACCGGCTCTACGACCCGGAACGCCGGTCCGCGGTGAAACAGGTCGCGAGTGGACGGTTCGGGGTGACCAGCGAGTACCTGGTGAACGCCGACGACATCCAGATCAAGATGGCGCAGGGCGCCAAGCCCGGTGAGGGCGGCCAGCTGCCCGGCGGGAAGGTGTACCCGTGGATCGCCAAGACGCGGTACTCCACGCCGGGCGTCGGGCTGATCTCTCCCCCACCGCACCACGACATCTACTCCATCGAGGACCTCGCCCAGCTGATCCACGACCTGAAGAACGCCAACCCGGCGGCGCGGATCCATGTGAAGCTGGTTTCCGAGGTCGGGGTCGGCACGGTCGCCGCCGGCGTGTCCAAGGCGCACGCCGACGTGGTGCTGATCTCCGGGCACGACGGTGGCACCGGTGCCTCGCCACTGTCCTCGATCAAGCACGCGGGCGGGCCGTGGGAGCTCGGCCTCGCCGAGACCCAGCAGACCCTGCTGACGAACCGGCTGCGGGACCGGATCGTGGTGCAGACCGACGGCCAGCTGAAGACCGGAAGGGACGTGCTGATCGCCGCGCTGCTCGGGGCGGAGGAGTTCGGCTTCGCCACCGCGCCGCTGGTGGTCTCCGGCTGCATCATGATGCGGGTCTGTCACCTGGACACCTGCCCGGTCGGGGTGGCGACGCAGAATCCCACCCTGCGCGCGAAGTTCAACGGCAAGGCGGACTACGTGGTGAACTTCTTCGAGTTCATCGCGCAGGAGGTGCGGGAGTACCTCGCCGCGCTGGGCTTCCGGTCCATCGAGGAGGCCGTGGGGCACGCGGAGTTGCTGGACACCCGCAAGGCGGTGGAGCACTGGAAGGCATCCGGCCTCGACCTCTCGCCGATCTTCCACGTGCCGGAGCTGCCGCCGCGGGCGGCACGGCACCAGGTGGTCGCGCAGGACCACGGCCTGGACAAGGCGCTGGACAACACGCTGATCCAGCTGGCCGAGGGCGCGCTCGCCTCCGGGGACAAGGTGCGGCTGGAACTGCCGGTACGCAACGTGAACCGCACGGTGGGCACGATGCTCGGCTCGGAGCTGACCAAGCACTGGGGCGGCGAGGGCCTTCCGGACGACACCATCGACGTGACCTTCACCGGTACCGCGGGGCAGTCCTTCGGCGCGTTCGTGCCGAAGGGGATCACCCTGCGGCTGTTCGGTGACGGCAACGACTACGTCGCCAAGGGCCTTTCCGGTGGGCGGGTCGTCGTGCGCCCGCCGCGGGAGGCACAGTTCGCGGCTGAGGAGCACATCATCGCGGGTAACGTGATCGGCTACGGCGCGACCGGCGGGGAGATCTTCCTGCGCGGCAAGGTCGGTGAGCGGTTCTGCGTGCGCAACTCGGGCGCGCTCGCGGTGGTCGAGGGCGTGGGCGACCACGGTTGCGAGTACATGACCGGCGGCCAGGTGGTGGTGCTGGGATCGGTCGGCCGCAACTTCGCGGCCGGGATGTCCGGCGGCGTGGCCTACGTGCTCGACCTGCCCGCGCACCGGGTGAACCAGGAGATGGTGGACCTGGACCCGCTGGACGACGAGGACGGCGAACTGTTGCGGGACGCCGTGGAGCGGCACCACGCGGAGACCGGATCGGCGGTGGCGCACGCGTTGCTCACCGACTGGGACCTTGCGCTACCCCGGTTCGGCAAGGTCATGCCCAAGGACTACAAGCGTGTCCTGCGAGCGCAGGCCGCGGCCGAGCGCGAGGGCAGGGACGTGAACGAGGCGATCATGGAGGCCGCACATGGCTGACACGCGAGCGGCGGCACCCAAGACGACCACTGAGCGCGCCCCGGCCGAAGGCCCCGCCATCGGGACGCCAGGGCGCCCTACGCCAACACGCAAGACAAGCGCGGAAGTAGCGCCCTGTCGGCACGATCGCGGTCGCGCGCAGACCGCCGAGAACACGGAGGCCGCACATGGCTGACACGCGAGCGGCGGCACCCAAGACGACCACTGAGCGCGCTGGCCACCGTGTCGCGCGGACCGCCGAGAACACGGAGGCCGCACATGGCTGACCCCAAGGGTTTTCTCACCACGAAGCGGGAGACACCGAAGTCGCGGCCGGTGGACCTGCGGCTGATGGACTGGCGGGAGGTCTACGAGGACTTCGCCACCTCCCGGCTGGAGAAGCAGGCAGGCCGCTGCATGGACTGCGGCATCCCGTTCTGCCACGAGGGTTGCCCGCTCGGGAACCTGATCCCGGAGTGGAACACGCTGGTGTGGCGGGATGACTGGCAGGACGCGATCGAGCGGCTGCACGCCACGAACAACTTCCCCGAGTTCACCGGGACGCTGTGCCCGGCGCCGTGCGAGACGGCGTGCGTGCTCGGCATCAACGACGACCCGGTGACCATCAAACGGGTGGAGATCTCCATCATCGACCGGGCCTGGGAGGAGGGCTGGGTTCAGCCGCAGCTCCCGGAGACCAGGACCGGCAGGAAGGTCGCGGTCGTCGGTTCGGGCCCCTCCGGGTTGGCCGCGGCGCAGCAGCTCACCCGCGCCGGGCACGATGTGGTCGTGTTCGAGCGGGCCGACGCCATCGGCGGCCTGCTGCGCTACGGGATCCCCGAGTTCAAGATGGAGAAGTTCCGGCTGGACCGCAGGCTGGAGCAGATGCGCGCGGAGGGCACCGAGTTCCGCGCCGGGGTGAACGTGGGCGTTGACATCACCGCCGAGCAACTGCGTAGCGAGTACGACGCCGTGGTGCTCGCGGGCGGTGCCACGGCCTGGCGGGACCTGCCGATCACCGGCCGGGAGGCCGAGGGCGTGTACCAGGCCATGGAGTACCTGCCGCCAGCCAACCGGGTCGCCAGCGGCGCGCGGGAGAGCACGCCGATCGACGCGAAGGGCAAGCATGTCGTGGTGATCGGCGGCGGGGACACCGGCGCGGACTGCGTCGGCACCGCGCACCGGCAGGGCGCCGCCTCGGTGACTCAGCTGGAGATCATGCCGCGCCCGCCGCAGTCGCGCGCGGAGACCCAGCCGTGGCCCACCTACCCGATGATCTACCGGGTGTCCTCGGCACACGAGGAGGGCGGCGAGCGGATCTACTCGGTGAACACCCAGGAGTTCCTCGCCGACGACGAGGGCAGGCTGCGCGCGCTGCGCCTGGTCGAGGTACGCAACGAGGACGGCAAGTTCGTCCCGGTGGAGGGCACCGAGCAGGAGATCCCCGCGCAGCTGACGCTGCTGGCCATGGGCTTCGTCGGCCCGGAGAAGGCCGGGCTGCTCGAGGATCTCGGGGTCGAGCTGGACCAGCGCGGGAACGTGGCAAGGAACTCCTCCTTCCAAACCAGTGTGGACAATGTGTTCGTGGCCGGGGACATGGGCCGCGGGCAGTCACTGATCGTGTGGGCGATCGCCGAGGGCCGGTCCGCGGCGGCCGGGGTGGACGCCTACCTGACCGGGCGGGACTTCCTGCCCACCCCGATCGCGCCGACCGACCGGCCGATCTCCTGACCGGGTCGTGGGTGCCGCAGCGTGGCGGCACTCACGACCGGACCCTCCGCCGCGCGTTCAGCAGATACTCCTTGCGGTTGAGCGGGTTGTGGTCGGTCCGCGGCCGGGACGGCGCCGGGCCACGGACCGGCTCGTGGCGGTGGTAGGCACATTCGAGCACCCCCTCGCCCCTGGTCAGCCCGGGTAGCCGCTGGTGCAGCTCGTGCACCCGCGCGGCCGGGATCTCGCCCTCCAGCAGGCAGGCGGCTCCGTGTGCCCTGGTTTCCCGCGGTACCGCGTCCAGCTGTGCCAGTACCGGGGCCAATGTGCCGAGGGTGTCCTCCGGCAGCTCGATCCGGAAGTGGTGCAACGGCTCGTACACCCTGGTTCCGGCCCGGCACAGGGCGTCCATCAGCACCAGCGGAGTCAGGTTGCGGAAGTCCCCCGCGGTGCTCGACATGCTCTTGTCGAAGGTGCCGTGCGAGCGGCTCTGCCGCGCGAGGTAACCGGAACGCGTCATGGTCACCACGCAGTCGGTGACCTCCCAGCCGTGGATCCCCTGGCTCAATGTCTCCCGCACGGTCTCCTCCACCGCCGTGCGGAAGGCGGACGGCAGCGAGCCCGGCTCGACCTCCAGCCGGAAGTCCACCCCGGTACCGGGCGGTGCGGGGTCGACCCGCAGCCCCACGGTCGCCAGGAAGGGGTTCTCCCCCTCGTGCAGGATCTCGGCCGCCGCCCCGGTTCCGGCCGGGCGTTCGAGGCAGATCGTGGTCGTCTCGCGGAAGGTGACCGCGACTCCGAACTCCTCGGTCAGGGTGGCGCCGATGACTTCTTTCTGCACTTCCCCGTAGAGCGAGACCGCGATCTCCTTGCGGAGGTCGTCCTGCCGCAGGTTGATCAGCGGGTCCTGCTCGGCGAGCTGGGTGAGCGCAAGGTGCAGCGCGCCGCGCTGCTCCTGGTGGCGGGGAACGACCACCGTTTCCAGGGTCGGCGGGGCGAAGTGCTGCCGCGTCAGGTCCTTTCCGGACACACCGATCGGGTCGCCGATCCGGACACCGCCGAGACCGTGCAGCAGGCCGATCCGCCCCGCGGACACCGCGGTGCGGCGGGTCGTGCCACCACGGTCGAAGACCTCGATCGCGGTGACCTTCCCCTCGCTGCCGTCCCGCAGGCGCAGCCGGTCCCGCACCCGCACCGTGCCGGAGAACATCCGGACGTAGGCGACCCGCTCCCCCGCCGGACCGCGCTCCACCTTGAAGACACCTCCCGCGGCCGGGCCGTCGACCTCACCACTCCCGGCGGGCAGCAATCCGGTGATACCCGTGATGAGCTCCGGAATCCCGGCCCCGGTCATCGCCGAGCCGAAGTACACCGGATACACCACCGCTTGCCCGGTCTGCCCGGACAGCTCGGTGCGGAGCCGGTCGTAGGGCACGGCACGGCGCTGGCCGAGGTAGGCCGCAAGGATGTCGTCGTCGCGCTCGGCGAGCACCTCGGTCAGTCTCCCCGGGAACCCGGGTGTGGTCGCGCCGTACGGCACAAAGCCGCATCCCCGCGTCCCCTGGCCGTGTGTGCGGCCCATGGAGATCGCGGTCGAGCTCAGTTTCGCCGCGATATCCCGACACACCCGCTCGGTGTCCGCGCCGCGGCGGTCGATCTTGTTCACGAAGAGGAGGGTGGGGATGCCCAGCCGTCGCAGGGTCCGCATCAGCACCCGGGTCTGGGCCTGCACGCCCTCCACGGCGGACAGCACCAGCACGGCGCCGTCCAGCACGGTCAGCACCCGCTCCACCTCGGCGATGAAGTCCGGATGTCCTGGCGTGTCGATCAGGTTGATCGTGACGTCGTCCACGACGAACGAGACCACGGCGGATTTGATCGTGATGCCGCGGGCCCGTTCCAGTGCCAGCGAGTCGGTTCGGGTACTGCCCTCGTCGACGCTGCCGACCTCGTCGATGACCCCGGCCGCGTGCAGCAGCCGTTCGGTCAGACTGGTCTTACCGGCGTCCACATGGGCCAGAATCCCGAGGTTCAACGTATTCAAGAAGCGTCATGTCCTCTGCGTAGGTGGCAGTTACCTGGATGGACATGAACGCTCCCCGCATACTCGGCTCCTCGGGTCGGATGACTTTTCCGGTAGTACAGCAGCCCCCGGAACGCGCGGCAACCGAATTGCCTTGCGGTCAGGAGGGGACGTCTATCGCGGCGAGGTCGATGGCGAGGTTGGGGCTCGCGGTGACACCACCGAGGCGCTCACCCCAGACCGCGTGGCCGTGCCGGGACCACAGCGGGATCACCGGAAGGTCCCGCAGCAGCTGGTTCTCCGCGAGGCGGTACAGCTCGCCACTGGTGCCGAGCTCGGCCGCACCGCCCGCTTCGGCCATCATCTGGTCGAACCCCTCGCTGGCGTAGCCGGTGCGGTTGCTCCCCGCGCCGGACCGCAGCGGCGCGAGCAGCTCGTGCGGGCTGCGGGTGCGCAGCACGTGGGACAACACGAACAGGCCGTCGGCCGTTCCCCGCTCGAGCAGTTCCCGGTACTCGGCGGCCGGAACGGGGCTGGGCCGCGCGGTGCTGCCGAGCATGTCCCCGAGCTGCTCGGCCAGCGGCCGCACCCAGGACTCCTGCCCGGTCCCTTCCGCGAAGTGCACCGCCAGTTCCGGGGCCGGTTTTCCCGCCTGCTCCCAGAGGGCCTGCGCCGCCCGCGGATCGTGGTTGCACGGGCGGCAGGTCCCTGAGCGGTGGCCGAGCGGCATCGCGGGTGGCAGCAAGGCGCTGGCCAGGTCGACCTGGTGCCCGAGCGGTCCCTCCTCGAGTGCGGCCCTGTCGATGGCCAGCGCGATCGCGTGCCTGCTCGCGGCGTCGGCAAACCGCTCGTCCCCGGCGGGCACGCCGAGCATGGTCAGCTCGGGCAGCGGCCACATCAGCACCCGGTCGCCGAAGTCCTCGGCCATCCGGTGATGCTGGTCCCCCGGGACCTCGGTGGCCAGGTCGACCTCGCCGGTACGGGCCAGCTCGTACTGCTCGGCCGCGTCCGCCGCCACCCGCAGGCCGATCTCCCTCGCCGTGCCGGGCCGCGGACCCCGGTAGCCTTCGAACCGGGTCAGCCGGGCACCGGCGCCGGGGCGCCAGTCCTCGGCCAGGCGGTAGGGGCCGTTGCCGACCGGATGCCGCGCGAACCCGGCCCAGTCCCGCGCCGCCACGGCCGAAGGCGGCAGGGGCAGCAGCGCGGTGGAACCGAGGATCAGCGGCACCTGGCCGAGCGGGCGCTCGAGGACGAGCTCGATCGTGCGCTCACCGGTTGCCCGGAACTTCTCGGCACGCAGGGTTTCGGTGAGTACCGTGGCCCCGGCCCAGCCTTCCCGCTCCGCGGCCTCCCAGGTGTCCACATAGGCCTGTGCGGTGACCGGGGTTCCGTCGTGGAAGCGCATCCCGGCACGCAGGCGGATCGTCCAGCTGCGCTGGTCGGTGCTGGTGATCGACTCGGCCGCCAGTGGTTCCGGTTCGGCGCCCTGCCCGTCGCCCGGTGCGGTCAGCGGCGTCCATACCGCGTCGGCCACCAGGCGGCCCGGCAGGTCCGTGATCTCGGCTGGCAGCAGGCTGGCCGGTTCGCCCAGCGCCACGGAGAAGGTGCCGGGGGCCGCCGGGGCCCGCTCGTCTCCCGTGCAGGCCACCACGGTGACGAGCAGCAGCATGCTGGCGAGAACGGCGCGGACCCTGCGGCACATGATCGCTGTCTAGCACCGGAAAGGCCGCCGACCAACCCGCCGATCGGCTCTTGTGCGCCGATGTTGATCACCTCTACCGTGAAAAGTTGGTCTGCTAACTGGGAGGTGGCCATGGTGCCTCGACGTGGCATCGCGCGTTCCGGTCTCGTACTCACCCTGGCCGCGGCGACGGCGTTCTCCGCACCGGCCGCGTTCGCCTGCGACTCCGAGCACGTCCCCGGTGGTGGTCACGCGGCCACGGCCGAGACGCGGACGACCCCGGCGACCAGCGAGAGCAAGAACGTCCGGCATCTGGGCAACGTGCCGGACGCGCAGGGCGCGATCTCGATGCAGTTCCTGCAGTACGGCCGGGGGCACCGCAAGCGCGACGTCATGCTGGTCTCCGGCGAGTTCGGGCTGAAGTCCTACGACCTCACCGGCGATCCCACCCGGCCCAAGGCACTCGGCGAGCTGTCCATGCCCGGGATGTGGGAGACCGAGGACACCGTGGTCGACGCGAAGCGCAAGCTGGTGTTCCTCGCCAGGGACCCGCGGGCGTTCGACGGCAACACCGACAACGGCGAGTCCGGGATCTACGTGGTGGACGCCTCCGACCCGGCGAACCTGACCACGCTCAGCTACGTGCGGGTGCCCGCCGGGCACACCACGACCTGCGTCAACGACTGCCGATACCTGTGGACCGGCGGGCCCGCCAAGGCCGAGTCGATGCCGCAGGATTGGGGCGGGCGGCCGATCTGGGTGACCGACGTCCGCGATCCGCGGCACCCCAAGGTGTTCCCTGAGCCGATCGACCTGGGTCGCAACGACGGCAAGACCGACTACGTGCACGACGTTCAGGTGGACGCGCACGGCGTGGCGTGGACCTCCGGCCGGGGTGGTGTCCGCGGCTACTGGACGCACGGGCTGCGCTGGGACCCGGTGCGGCACCGGCTGCGCTGGGCAAGCGCGGTCGACCCCGTTCCGTACGCGGGTGGCGGGATCGACGAGCTGGCCGCGGAGTCGACGTTCATGCACAACAGCTTCCGCCCGGTGGGCAGGCGGCTGGCCGACGGCGGCAAGTCGCGGCACGGCAGGCGGGGCAACCTGATCTACGTGACCGAGGAGGCCTTCGAGCCCGGCTGCGCGGGTGACGGGGTACTGGTGATCGCCTCGCTGCGCGGTTCGCGGGGCGGCCAGGGCTGGCGCTCGACCCCGGAGCGGCCGTTCCGGCTGGACACGGTCGGCACCTGGAGCGTGGCGGGCCAGGAGGGCAGCGACCCCGACAGCGGCAGCTGTTCCGCGCACTACTTCGACGTGCGCGGGGACGTGCTGGTGCAGTCCTTCTACGCCCAGGGCACCCGGTTCCTGGACGTCAGCGACCCGACCAACCCCACGCAGATCGCCTACCACCGGGAGGCGGACGCGGCGTCCTGGCAGCCGTACTGGCACCGGGGCCTGGTCTACGTGGCCGACAACAACCGGGGCGTCGATATCCTGAAGCTGACCCGCTGAGGGTTTGACCTGCGGTGTGGCGGGTATCCGAGGTGAATGGGACGGCAGGACCAGGACAAGAGCCGCAGTCGCGCGGAGTATGAACGCGGCCTGCCCGACTACCACGACCCGACCAGGGGCTTCGGCGGCGCCGCCCCCACCTACAGCGCGCTGACGCTGCGGATCGTGCTGGCCGCCATCGCGTTGGTGCTCTCGGTCGGCGCCGCCGTCGTGTTCGCCGTCATGGGCGTGCTCTGGGGCGTCGTCATCCTCGGCGTGCTCGCTCTCGGCAGCGCCGCCGACCTGGCCTGGGTCATCCACCGCAAGCGCCGCGGCGAGCCCGGTTAAGGCGCCGCTACGCCGCGGCGTAGGCCGCCGTGTCGAACTCCCGCTTGGCGATGCCGTCCTGGAACGCCGCGACCTCGCCCGCGGTGAACACCAGTTGCACTACCCCACCACGGCGGCGGAAGACATACTTGCCGTCCGCGCGGCCCACGACCTCGAGGCGCAGGCCATCGGTCTCGCCCGCACGAGCCCCGGCCAGGTAGGCGTCGAACTCCTCGGCCGTGAACACGAGCCGATGGTCATCGGCCGCGCCGAAGGCGGTCTTGGAGTCCCGTAGCTCGACCCAGCCGTCCCGGCGGGCCACGCATACGCAGTTCTTGTCGGGGTCACTGCGCGTGGCCTTGCGGAAGTCCCGCTCGGCGAACCTCGGCGATGGGGTGGCGCTCATCTGCGATCTCCCTGTGGGGTGGGGGTGTTCATCTCTTCGGTGTACTCGCGCGAGATCATCCGCAGGAACTCGCGGGTCTCGTCGAAGCGCAGCGCGACGTTGGTCAGCCGCGCCCAGGCCGAGTCGTGCGCGGCGAGGGCCTTCTTGTCGTCCAGGTAGCGAATCTCGCCCTCACCCTCGGTGTAGGCGAGTTCGAGTGGACCGGCCTCGCCAGGTGACGGGACGCGCAGCAGCACGAAGCGGTTGCTGATCGGGCAGCGGCGGCCGGGCGGGGTGCGGAACGGCATCACCTGGATCATCACGTTCGGCCGGTCGGACAGCGCGATCAGGTGCTCGATCTGCTCCCGCATGACCTCGGCCGGAGCCCACATGCGGCGCAGGCAGGACTCACTCAGCACGAAGTGGAGTGCCGGCGGCTCGTCCTTGTCCAGGATGTCCTGCCGGGCCAGCCGAGCGGCCACCCGGTCTTCGGTCGTGACGCCCTCGATCTCGACCTGGTCGGCATGGAGCGCCCTGGCATACGCCTCGGTCTGCGCCAGGCCGGGCACCACCTCGACCTCGTTCGAGCGGATCTGATCGGCGTGCTTCTCCAGGTCGATCAGCAGCCGCAGGTCCTCGGAATAGGCCCGGTTGTGGCCGGTGGACCAGAAGCCGCGCCGGTGGTTGTCCCGGCGCAGCTCGCGCAGCGCCTCCTTGTAACCCTCGTCGGTGAAGCCGAGGCGGTTGGCCAGCAGTTCGAGGTCACCGACGGCGATCGTGCCCGCCCCACTGAGCAGACCGGCGATCCGGCTCTGGCTGGACTCGATGATCTCCCCGGCTTCGGCCTGCGAGAGGCCCGCGGTCTCGATCATGTGCGCGATCTCGCGGCCCAGCAGGAGCTTCCTGGCGGTACGCAACTTGGCCATCGGCATGTGGGTGCCCTCTCTGCGATGTGCGGCTCGATGGTCGCCAGGGCGAGCACCCCTCCTTCCTCACCACAGAGGGTATCGCCTGGCGCTACCCGATTGGCGGGGTAGTCAAATAGTGATTATCACCGTACTGTCATCTCCAGTACATAGATGACACGCGATGAAAACTATTCATGCTATCGCGTCGATGAGTATGACCGGAGCGAGGTGAGCGATGACCATCGAGGCCGGACGACTGTTCGTCACCTGGTTCCGCAGCGGCGCCGACGGCCGGGACCACGCGGTCACCGATGAGCGGATGAGCGCGGCCCGCCGCGCGGGCGGCGACCCGGTGGCGGTGTGCGGCGCCGAGGTGCCACCCGTGCCGCTGGTGACCCCGCCGGGGCCGCGCTGCCACCGCTGCGAGCTGTGCGTGGCGGTGCGCGGGACCCCGCCCGGCGTTGAAGCCCGCCTCCGCGCCCGGCCGCACCGGCATCGCAAGCCGTCCCGGCTACGGCAACTGCTCACCAGGCTCCCGATCCGCTCCGCCGCCGGAACGTGATGATGACCCGGCCCCAGTCCAGCAACGAGGAAGCGCCCCATATCGCCGCCCTCCGGCGGGCGGTTCGTGCCGGGTTCGTGTTCCGGCAGCTCGCTGACGCCGACGGCGTGGCGGTCGCGGCGCTGTATGCCGAGCGGCGCAGTCCCGAGGGCGTGGTGGAGAACCTGGTCGTCTGCGGCATGACCGAGGCGATCGCCAGGCGGTTGCGTACCGAGGACTACCCCGGCGGGGACCCGCTCTGGGAACGCACCGGCACCGTCGCGGAGGTGATCACCGACCTGCTCGCCCTGCCGGCACACGGGTCCCCCGGTGCGCCGAGCCTCGCCCGCCGCCCTTCCGGCTCGTTATGGCTGCCCGGCATGCCATGACACTGCGCTGGCGGCCCGAGCAGTGGCCCGGTTCCGCGTGGCCGGGGTACTTCTCGCGGACCCTGCTGCACCACGTCGAGGCCGGCAACTCCGAGCGGATCTCACCCGTACTCGGCATCGCCGACTGCGGCGCGGTCTGCATCCGCCCCCGCAAGGACGTGGACTACGCGTGGTGCACCTATTGCCGAAACTGCTATCCGTCCGTCGACTGACTCCCCGCGCCGCCGAAGAGTGCCCGAACGGAGCCAAGCTGCCCGGGTTGCGGGCTCAGGGTCAATGGGTGTTCGCTGGTGCTCATGGCGGCCTTGGTTCGTGGTGGCCGGTTGTTCGTCCACCCTGTCCGCTCATCGCCTGTAATTCGCGTCGCCTCGGGCGAACACTCCGGAAGCTCAGGTGCCGGACCGAGATCCGCGCGTCGATGGATAGGTCGAGCTGGCTGATCCGGCGGCGGTCCCGCCATTCCCGCAGCAGCTCCCCGACCGGCCGTGCGTGCCGTGTGCTGGCCTGCGGTGTCGTCTGGATCGTCACGCCGCCGACGCTACGGCGCACCGCGCGGCGCCGCCGTTACCTGCCCGGTAATCGACGGGCCGCCCCGCACCGGCCATGGTAGTCACCGACACCGGATGAGGAAGGAGCGAGGATGCCGGACACCACCAGCCAGCCACCCGACGCGTTCCTGGTCGCCCTACTCGACCAGGGGACCGAGCTGGACGGCCTCGGCATGCTGACCGGAGTCGCCGAGGGCCGGATCCCGCATCCGGATTCCTACCGGCGCATCGGCCTGCGGGTCACCGGCGCGGAGCCCGGCACGGTCCGGCTCGACTGGACACCGACGGCGGCAGCCCGCAACTTCGCGGGCGGCGTGGACGGCGGCTGCATCGCGACGGTGTTCGACCAGGCTTGCTGCAACACGGCGGCGTCGAGGTGCGAGCACTGCGTGCCCATGGTGACGCTGAGCCTGAGCGTCGACTACTTCGCCCCGCTCGCCGTCGGTGAGCACTACCGCGTGCTGGGCGACCTCGTGCATCCGGGGCGACGCCGGATGGTGGCCCACGCGCGGATTCTGGACACCACGGGAACCGTGCTCGCCCACGCCACCGCCGCGGTCGTCCCGGATAGTTCCTTCCCCGACCGGATTCACTGACCAGAAACGAAAACCGGTTTACCTGGCAAACCACCGCATCCGGTGGCGGGAGCCGCGTAAGGAGAAGGTCCGCAGCCGCCCGCGCAGGCTCGGACAACGGTGTCGGCCGCCGAGGCCAAATGACCGACCGCTTCACCAAAGCCGTCGAACAACTCGGCTCCGCTGAACTGTACGTCCGCATCGGCGGCATCCACGCCCCCGAACACGTCCTGCGCGATTCGCCCGAGCACCACAACGACATCGTCGAAGTCCTCGTCTCCTTTATCCACGACCGCGCTCCCCGCTGCCCTCACTGTGCTCGGCAGGCGCCCCGATTCCAATGCTGAGCCCTCCATCAGACTCACCGCGTGCGCTCCGTAACGCCGTCCGCGTGCATGAAGCCGCGGACGCGGACCATTGAACAGGACAAGCAGGTCTATGCCGGTCAACTGTCCACGTCGTATCTTGACCAACTCGCCAACGCGTGCGGCAAACTCGCCTACCTGGGCGGCAAACTCGGTTACGCCAACAGCCAACACGGTTACGTGGGCGGCCAACACGGTGTGGGTTATCGGGTGCCGGCCGGGCCGAGGTCGGTGACGGTGAAGTTGTCCAGGATGAGGTCGGCCTGCTCGGCGTCGCCAGGGTGCTTGCGCAGGCCGACCCAGTGGGCGCCGGGTCCGTCCACTGTGAACTCCTGGGTGAACCGGGTGGTCGCGTGCTGCTCGCCGAGCGGGGTGGCGCTGAGCTGGGTCGAGGTGGTGCCCTCGTCCGTGCCGAGCACCCAGGAGTACTCCCCCGCCCGGCCGCTCTGGTAGTCGAACTCCACCCGGTAACGGTGGCCGGGCTCGAACCGCACGCTCTGCGGGACCGTCCGGTACACCAGGCCGGTGTTCTCCTCGTGCGCCTTCAGCGACCACTGCCCGTCCAGCACGTTGTCCACCAGCTTGCCGTTCCAGCCGCGCTGGGTGTACGGCTCGTTCCGCTCGGCCAGGTGAGTCCGTGGATCGGTGCTGCCGCCCGCGTCTCCCTTCACGAATGGCCACCAGCCCTGATCCACGTGCTCGAAGTCCTCGAACACCAGCGCGCCCTCCCGAGCGGACCGTTCGGTGCGCACCACCCGGATGTCGTCGAGCCGCACCCGCGCGTCGCCCTCGCCCGCGTCGATCCGCAGCACCGGGCGGCTGCCCCGCTCGGGAACGTCGAACAGCACCCGGACCCGCTGGAAGCGGGTGCCGTGCTTCTCGTCGGCGGCCACGAAGTTCTCCGCCGCCGAGGATTCCACGAACGCGGTCACCGGCCCGGCATCCCCCGACCGCACCGAGAGCTCCGTGCGGCGGGTCCGGCCCGCCTCGACCTCGATCCAGGCCGAGGCGCTGTAAGTGCCCGGCTCCAGCTTGCCCAGTCGCTGCTCGATCCCGGCGGCACCGGTGCCGAACTCGGCCACCCGGTGCCCGCGGTCGGTCCGCCGCACCCGGACCTCGCCCCGCTGGTGCCAGGAGCGCAGGTCGTCCGCGTTGAATCCGGGGTCGCGCACGGGTGTTCCCTCGCCCCATTCCGCCCGCGGCTGCCAGGGCGTGAAGCCGGGGTACAGCACGTACGGGGTGCCCGGTTCGGCCTCCAGGGTGACCTCGCCGCCGAAGGCGGGCACGATCTTCTCGAACTTCCGCCCGGTCTCGGTCAGCCGGTACTTGGTGAGGAACAGCGAGCCGCGCAACGGCTCCGGCAGCCGCCAGCTGGCGCGGCCGCCGGATGCGTTGTAGTGGTACAGCTTCTGCCCCTCCTGCCACGGCAGCAGGTAGGAGTCCCCCTCGAGTACCTTGGCGTCCCCGGAGTACAGCCGCCGCGTTCCGTCCACGTCGGTGCCGCGCACCCCGCCGGTGAACCGGATCTCGTGCTCATTCCACTGTAGAATCTTCTGTTGTTGCAAGAACTTGGCGGGCAGGTTGTGTTCCCAGATGTTGGCGTAGAAGACGTTCCAGTCCACCTCACCGCGCCAGCCCTCGAACTCCTCGATCCGGCTGTTGCCGAGGATCGGATGCGAGTTCCAGACATCCTTCTGGTGGTTGCGGATGAACCGGATGATCGTCGAGTTCAGTCCCTTGTTGGTCTTCCCGCCGTAGTCGAGGTCGTTGGCCCAGTGTGACCACACCGAGGAACGTTCCAGCTTGTCCGACCACTCGGTGCCGACCCGCCAACCCTGCGCGTCCAGGTCACGCAACATGTTGTCGGCCAGCCAGCCGAACGGGTAGAACACGTCGATGTAGAGAAAGTCCAGGTTCGGGTGGGTCTCCTGACGCAGTCGCGTGAACCGGCGCATGAGGTCGCCGGAGACCTGGTCCCTGCGCTGGTCGATGTAGTACGACTGGTTCAGCCAGTCCCAGCCCTCGCGCTCGGGGTCGACAAGGGTCTCGTCGAACGCGTGCGCCTCCGGGTAGGACTCGGTCGCGTTGACGTGCACCCCGAAGTCGGCGTTCCACCCCTGCCCCTCCCGCAGCAGGGTGTTCAGCCCGTCCAGCCCACCTGCGCGCTCGTTGTAGTGGCCGCCGTAGTCCGGATGCGCGGAGTCGTGTCCCTCCGCGCCGTAGCCCTTGAGGATCGCCAGCTGGCCCAGCCCGTCGGTGGCCAGCGAGATCCGCTTCACGTCGTCCAGGGTGCGCGGGAAGGGGTGCGTCGCCTGGCTGGCGAAGTTGAACGGGATATGGGTGACCACCCGGTCCGCGGTGCCCTCCGCGCCACGCGGGTCGATCGCGATGTCCCGGAAGGCGATGGCGCCGTCCTGCCAGTCCACCGTGCCGTCCCCGTTGGCGTCCGGAGTGACGATCACCTTGGCCCACGGCAGGTCCTCGGTCTCGGTGGCGGTATCGGCGCGGTGGGTCCACTGCCCGCTCCACACGCCGACCCGCACGTCCTCGCCCTCGGCGCGGGCCTGGTGCCACAGCCGGGCGGCGTCCCGGTCGGTCGGGCCGGACGGCCGGTCGTAGGTCGAGTTGGTCTCCACCGCGGCGGCCAGCCGGTCGGTGTGCACGATGCCGTAGGTGGCGCCCACCGGGTTCTCCTGCACCGGGGTGTCGGCGGTCACCTGGGCGAACCGGTCCGCGGTGCGGGTGGAGTCCGGGTCCAGCCGGGTGAAGGCGGTGGCCGCGCCGGGCTGCGTGCTGGCGACGGACACCAGGTCGTGGCCGGGGATGTCCAGGGTCCCGACCCGGAAGGACGCGGTCTCCACGATCCGGTCCACCCGGAAGGTGGTCGCCCTGCCCTGCACGCTGATCGAGGCGTCGATGCGCGCCCCCGGCTCCCCCTCGATCGCCAGCGAGTAGTGCGCCGCGCCGTCCGCGCCGACCCACCCGGTGCCGGTCACCTCGTACGACCTGCCGTCCACGGTGATCCGGTCCAGCGGGGTGGTGCGCCCGGTCAGGCTCGCCCCGACCTCCCGGTCGGTGTAGCGGGCGACGTACGGGAACGAGCCGCCGAGGGTGACCTCGAGCTCGGCCGAGGAGATCCGCAGCAGCTCCGGCTGCGCCCCGGCCGCCCCGGCCTGCGCGGGCACCGCCGTCAGCAGCCCGGCGGCCACCGCGCAGGCGGAGAGCAGGCCGGTGGCACGAACACTCGAGCGAAGCGACATGGCGGCCTCCCAGACTGGATGTTCAATGCTGATTTTTGTAAGCTATTTTTGCTCACAAGTCAACAGAACAACACACCTTCGCTCAAGTTCAGACGGTGCGCAGGTCCACTCCGGCGGCGCGGAATGCGTCGGCGGCCTCGGGCGTCACCCCGGTATCGGTGACCACCGCGTGTACCGCGCCGACCGGGCAGATCCGGGCGAACGCCCGGTGGCCGAGCTTCGAGCTGTCCGCGGCGACCACCACCCGCGCCGAACGCTCGACCATCAACCGGTTGATGTTCGCCTCGCCCTCGTGGTGCGCGAACGCCCCGCCGCGCGGGTCGATCGCATCCACCCCGAGCACCAGCAGGTCCAGCGAGACCTCGCTGAGCACCCTGGTCGCCAGCGGTCCGGTCAGCTCGAAGGAGTGCGGGCGCGCCACCCCGCCGGTGAGCACCAGCTTGAGCTGGGCGCGCACCGCCAGCTCGTTGGCGATGTTGAGCGCGTTGGTGACCACGGTGAGCGTGGGCCCGTCCAGGCCGCCTGCGAGGTCGGTACCCGCGGCCAGCGATCGGGCGATCTCGGTGGTGGTCGTGCCCCCGTTCAGCCCGACCACCGCTCCCCGCGGCACCATGGCGGTCACCGCGCCGGCGATCCGCGACTTCTCCGGCGCGTGCCGCGCGGTCTTGTAGCGCAGTGGCAGGTCGTAGGACACGTTGTTGGACACCGCGCCGCCGCGGGTCCTGGTGAGCAGTTGCTGCTCGGCGAGGTGGTCGAAGTCCCTGCGGATCGTCGCCGCGGACACGCCCAGCTCGCCCGCCAGCTCCTCGACCTCGACCCGGTCCCGCGCACCGACGAGCTCGAGTACGCGGCCCAGCCGTTCGTACCGCCTCACCATCCGGTCATCCGGAAGTCGTACCGGGGCGGCAGCGGGCGAACCTGCCTCCCCTCTGCGGCCAGTGCGTGCTGGATCTCCTCCCAGGTCCGGGAAAGCAGCGTCTCCCCTTCCCGGATGTCCGGCACCTCGAACCCGGAGTCGAAGATCTCCTCCGCACCCCGCGGATCGCCGAGCGCCAGCCGCAGCCTTGCCTCGAGCAGCCGAACCCTGCCCAGCGCCCGCACCCGCGCCGGAAGGCCGCCCAGCAGGTGTCGTGCCTGCTCGGGCCGCCCCGCGGCGAGGGTCCCGGCGAGCGCCTCCACCGCCAACGCCGGAGTTTCCGGGCTCAGCCCGTGCGCCTCGACGAGCAGGTCGGCCGCCTCGGCAGCCCGGCCCCGTTCGCCTGCCAGCACCGCGAGGTTGCGGGTGGCCCACGCGTTCGGCGCCCGCGCCAGCGAGGCACGCCACGCCTGCTCGGCACCCGCGAGGTCGCCATGCCGCCAGCGGGCGATCCCACGCTGGTACCAGCTTGCCCAGGTGTCGGCCACCGCTTCCACCAGCTCTCGCCACGGCGCCGACACCGGCGCCGTTCCGGGCGCCTCGGCGGGGTCACCCTCCGGCGCGCGGCCGGCAAGCAGGTCCAGCCACGGCCGCTGCCGCCGGGTCAGCGTGCTCGCGGGGAAGGGAGTCGCGCGCAGGTCCAGCCCGCGCAGCCGCGCCTCCAACGCGCCCCAGCCGGAGCCGGTGTGCAGCCACTCACCGGGTTCGGTATCGGCGACGCCCAGCCAGTCCCGGTACCGCGCGGCGAGTTCCGAGGCACCGGGCAGCCGCTCCCGCACCTCCGCGCAGGCTCGTGTCCATTCCGGACCATGCACGACGGCGGGATCGGTGCGCAGCGGACCGTAGGCCTCCAGCCAGTCCCATACCTCGCCCGCGGGCAACGGCAGATGCTCGAGCTGGGTCCGCGCCAGCCCGGCCTGGATCTCCAGGTAACCGGGAGCGCCGGGGGACAGCCACTCCTGCCAGCGCGCGCCGCCGGCGGAGGTGCCCCAGACGAACAGTTTCCGCCCGCGCAGGCGGCCCGTGGACAGCTGCGCAAGGCCCTCGCCCCGCTCGTCCACGGCGGCGATCAACGGGTACTCCTCCCCCGGCAGGTCGAAGAACAAGTCCGCGGCATGCCGGTGCCGTTCCGGGTAGGTCAGGTCCGGCGTCCCCGGCACCGGGATCCGCTCCAGCCGTCCCGAGTAGGCGTACCGCCACGCTCCTTCGGCCGGCGCCAGCACGCGGGTTCCCTGCTCCTGCTTCACGGCGATGTTCGACCACCAGTAGGCGGGCACGGTGTGTGGATGCGGGTTGCGTATCCGCACACCGACGTACAGGAAGTCGGAGTCGGGCGGGAGCCACAGGTCCACCTGGTACGGCAGGTCCCTTGTCCGCTCCCACTCCCACAGCCGTAGCACCGGCGAACCGTCCGGCCCCGTCACCCGCGCCGCGTGCATCGGCGCGCAGGTCAGCGTGGTGTGCCCGGTACTACCCAGGTTCCACTCCACCCCGCCGGCGAACCACGCGCCGCGCAGGGCGAGGTTCGCCGGTTGGCACACCGGGTTGCGGTGCACCAGCTCGCGGCCGCTTTCCCGATGCCACAAGGAGTACAACCTGCCGCCGAGCGAGGGCAGCACGGTAGCCCGCAGCCGCCCGTTGTCCAGCACGATCGCGGGCAACTCCCGCTCGGTCCGCTCGCGCGAGTAGGCGTCCTGCAGGTGGTACGGCAACACGCTACCCAGGCGACCGTAGGCCAGGTTCGCGGCCAGGTCCGGCGGCAACTCGCCGGGGTTGGTCACCTCCTGCGCCCGCTCCGGCATGGTCAGCGGCGGCAAAGGGTTCTCCGGCCCGAGCTCGGCGGTCGGCAGCACCAGCTCGGTCGGCGACAGCGAGGTCCTCATGCGTCCGGCAGCCGTTCGCCTGCCTCCGCGTCGAAAAGGTGCACCGCGCCGGGACTCGGGGTGAGGCCGACCTTCTCTCCCCGCCGCCACGGCGCCATCCCGGCGGTGCGCACGGTGACCGTGTGCGGGACGCCGGCCTGCTCGACCGAGCAGTACAGGTACTGGTCGCTGCCGAGTTCCTCGACCACCTCGACCACGGCCTCGATCCCCTCGGCGGGCTCACCGGTCAGCCAGCCCTCCGGGCGCACCCCGACCACCACCTCGGAGCCGGGTAGGGCCGAGGCCTGCGCAGGGGTCAGCGGGATATGCCTGCCACCGACCACCGCGCCCTCCGCGCCGACGGTGGTCCGTACCAGGTTCATCGCGGGTGAGCCGATGAACCCGGCGACGAACAGGTTCGCCGGCTTGGCGAACAGCCCGACCGGGGTGTCGCACTGTTGCAGGGTGCCGTCCTTGAGCACCGCGACCCTGTCACCCATGGTCATCGCCTCGACCTGGTCGTGCGTGACGTATATCGTGGTCACCCCGAGCTTACGTTGCAGTGAGGCGATCTGCGTCCTGGTCTGCACCCGCAGCTTGGCGTCCAGGTTGGACAGCGGCTCGTCCATGCAGAACACCTGTGGCCTGCGCACGATAGCCCTGCCCATCGCCACCCGCTGCCGCTGGCCGCCGGAGAGATTCGCAGGTTTGCGGTCCAAAAAGGACTCCAGGTCGAGCAACCGCGCTGCCTCGGCCACCCGGTGGGCGCGTTCCCGCTTCGGCATCTTCTGGATCTTCAGATGGAAGCCGATGTTCTCCGCGACGGTCATATGCGGGTACAGCGCGTAGTTCTGGAACACCATCGCGATGTCCCGCTCCTTCGGCGGCAGGTCGGTGACCTCGCGGTCACCGATGTGCACCTGGCCCTCGTCGACCCCTTCCAGCCCGGCGAGCATGCGCAGGGTGGTGGACTTCCCGCACCCGGACGGGCCGACGAGGACGAGGAACTCGCCGTCGGCGACGTCCAGGTCCAGCCCGTCCACCGCGGGGTCGGCGGTGCCCGCGTAGTAGCGCGTGGCGCCGCGGAACGTGACAGTTGCCATGATTCTCCTACTTCCCCGCACCGAGCGTCAGGCCGGTGATGATCCTTCTGGCCAGCACGACGTAGAGCACCAGCATCGGCAGCACGACGATGGTGATGCCGGCGATGAGGCCGCCGTACTCGGACTGGTAGCTCGCGGCGCCGTAGAAGGTGAACAGCGCCCTCCCCAGCGTGAAGTTCGCGTTGTCCTGGAGGAACACGATGGCCAGCAGGGTCTCGTTCCACAGCCCGATGGTGTTCAGGATGAGCGCGGTGATCAGCCCGCCACTGGCCAGTGGCAGCATGATCGAGACGAAGGTGCGCACGGGTGAGGCACCGTCGATGGCGGCGGCCTCCTCCATCTCGTCCGGCAGCGAGCGGAAGAAGCCGGTCAGCAGGAACACCGTGAACGGCAGCGAGAGCGCGACGTAGATCAGGTAGAGGCCGAACAGGTTGTTGGTCAGGCCGACTTCGGACATCCCGACGAACAGCGGGATGATCACCGTCTGGAACGGCACGCCCATGCCCACCGCGATGAAGTTCGTCATCCCGTTCGAGCTGCGGAAACCGAGTCTGGTGAGCGCGTACGCGGCCGGAGCGGAGATCAGCACCACCGTGACCGCGGCGGCCGCGACCAGCAGCACGGTGGTGAGAAAGGCCGAGCCGAACCCTGCCTGGCTCCAGGCGTAGATGAAGTTGCGCAGCGGCCTGCCGACCACGAACCACTGCCGCGGAAGCTGGAACGGCTGGGTGAAGATCTCCACCGGCGTCTTGAACGAGGAGGCCAGCAGCCAGTACAGCACGAACACGTTGAACGCGGTGAACAGCAACACCACGACCATCCCGAGTACCCGTAACGGGCTGGTACGCCGCGATCCCGGCGCGGGCTTCGGCCGGCGCGGTGGTTTCCGGGTCGCCGTTTCTACTGTCGACATAACGCCCCCTAGAACTGGATCGCGTCTCGGCGCATCAGCCGTCGCAGCAGCACGACGAACACGGACACCAGAACGATCATCATCACGGCACAGGCACAGGCGACGCCGTAGGCCGGGGTGCCGCGGGTGCCGAACGAACGGTCGAACACGTAGATGCCCAGCGTCCAGGACTCGATCGGCGGCGAGTACGTGCCCGGCCCGGCCAGCACGAACACCAGCTCGAAGATCTTCATCGCGTTGATCGTCCACAACACCCCGGCCACCCCGACCACGTCCCAGGTCAGCGGCAGGGTGACCGTGCGGAACTTCTGCCACGGCGAGGCGCCCGCTATCTCCGCGTCCTCGTAGAGGTACGGCGGGATGCGATCCACCGCGGCCATCAGGATGGTGATGTAGAAGCCCGAGCTCGCCCAGATCAGCGCCCCGATCACCGCGTAGGTGACGTTCTCCGGGCGCAGGAACTGCACGGCGTCCAGGCCGACGCCCTCCAGCAGGAAATTGGCAAGGCCCTGCTTGTTCGGCTGGTACTTGAACACGAATCCGAGAAACATGCCCAGCGCCACCGGCGCGACGATGTTCGGGAAGAACAGCACGGCCCGCACCAACCTGCCACCGCGCATGTCCCGCAGCACCATGGTGAACAGGAACGCCAGCACGAAGGTGCCCACCCCGCCGACCACGATGTAGGCCAGCGTGTTCAGGAAGGCGTGCTGGAAGGAGTCACTGCCGAGCAACTCGCGGTACTGGTCGAAGCCGGTGAACTCCGGGGTGTCGCCCGCCCCCGCCCAGCTCGTGAAGCTCAGTACCGCGGTGATGATTGTCGGAACGACCAGGAAGATCAGGTACAGCGCCATGGCCGGGGCGAGCAGCGGCCAGAACAGCCGCCGCTTGCCTGCCAGATGCGCGCCCTGCCTGCCGGCGGGACGCGCCATCAGCCCCTCGACCTCCAGTACTCGGCCGACTCACTGGCCAGCTGGTCGATGAACTGCCGCGCGGTGAGCTTCCCGTTCAGCAGCGCGTCATCGGCCGGGAAGAACACGTTGTCCACATAGGTTCCGCCGAACATGCCGTCCAGCCCGTCCATCACCAGCGTGTGCTCCTTGCCCTCGGCGTCCAGCGCGGCCTTCGCGTCGGCGAGGTCGTCCGGCACCTCCAGGTCAGTCCGCGGGGCGAGGTTGTCGCTGACGGTGGGGATGCCCTGCAGGATGTCCTTGTTCAGCACGTAGGCGATGAACGCCTTGGCCGTGTCGGCGTTGCGTGCCTTGGCCGTCACCGAGAAGCCGATCGGCAGCACCTCCACGATGTCGTGGGTGGCACCATCGGGCATCGGGAACTGGAACGAGCCGAAGTCGATGGTGCGGCCGCCACCCTGCTTGCCGAGATACTCGCGCGCCTCGCTGGGCAGCCAGCTCCCGTTGTAGGTGTAGGCCGACTCGCCGTCCGCCCAGCGCTGCTGCACCTGCGGGAACTTGGAGGCGTTCCAGCCGTCGACGAAGTAGCCGCCCTTGGCGAGCCGCTCCACGATCCTCGCCGCGGCGAGAAAACCCGGTTCGGTCTTCCACGCCTGGCCGCTGCGGTCCGCCGCCGCCTCGGCGAGCCCGCCCGGCCCCACGAAGCGCGCGGCCAGCTGGGTGAAGAAGTAGGAGTTGTAGAACTTGATGTCGCCGTCCTGGCTGATCGCGGCCTTCCCGTTCGCCTTGGCCTTGTCGAACAGCGCGAACATCTCGTCGATGGTGTCCGGGGGCGAGAAGTCCCGCACCGCGTTGCGGTCGAACCACCACGCGTTGGTGATCAGCTCGTACGGGATCAGGAACCGCTCGCCCTCGGCATCGGCGTTCTGCGGTAGCTGGTAGGAGTACGGCGCCAGCACGTCCTCGACGGTCCGGTCCCCCTCCCCTACCTTCATGGTGAGCACGTCCTCGACGCTCTGCGTCCCGCCGGGGGCCACGATGGCCGCGTTCATCTGGCTGAGGTCCTGATCGATCAGGTCGGGCACCTCATCGGTGTTGAGCGCGGGCGACACGTTCTGGGTGAGCACCTTGCGGCCGAGCCACTGCACATCGACGGTCACCCCGGTCTTGCTCTCGAAGCACTCGATGGCGTGCTGCAGCACTCTGCCCTGGGGCTCGTCCGCGGTCCACATGGACCAGTACCGCAGGTGTTCGCCCGGGGGCTGCACGCCGGGTTCGGGGCAGGGCGTCTCGAAGTACTCGGCCGCGCCCGGCGTCGTGTTTTCCCCGAAGCCCGCACCGGTGTCGGTCCCGCACCCCGCGGCCGCGAGCACCACGGCCACGCCCGCGGCCAGGGCCCTGGTAGGAGCTGATCTCATGGCCACCACCCGATCGAAGGTCAGATAACGCGCACTGTCTGCGCATTGGTGCGCAGTTTTGTGCTATTTTGCGCATCTGTCAACAGCTACTTGGCAACTCTTGCGCACAGATCGGTTCAGTACGGGGCGGGCGGGTCCACCCCGGCCGCCCGTCAGGTGACACCCCCGACCGCCGTACCCTGGGACCGGTTACGGGCCGAAGGGGAATGTTGTGTGCCGCGAACGTACGCACCCGGAATCCGACCGCGTCCTCGAAGTTCGTGCGGCGAACAAGCGTTTCGGTTCGCTCGCGGTTCTGGAGCAGGTGAGCTTCGCGGTGCGACCGGGCCAGGCGGTGGGGATCGTGGGGCCGAACGGGTCGGGTAAGTCCACCCTGCTGCGCTGCACAGTCGGAGCGGAGACGCTGGACTCGGGGGAGGTTCTGCTCGACGGTGGCCGACTCGACGAGTCCGACCCGGGCACGCGTGCGGCACTGGCCTGCCTGCTGGACGACGCCGACTACTTTCCGGACCTGTCCGTACTCGAGCATCTTCGCCTGTACGCGTGGGCACATGCCGACCCACACCCCGAGTCGACCGTCGACCGCGTTCTCGAGGAGGTCGGGCTGTCCTCCGCGAGCGATCAACTGCCGGTGACATTGTCGACCGGGCAGCGGCACCGCCTTGGCCTGGCCTCCTGCCTGGTGCGTCCTCGTCGGGCACTTGTCCTGGATGAGCCAGAGCAGCGGCTGGACGCATCCGGGCGCCGCTGGCTCGCGCGCCGGCTCGCACAAGAAAAGGAACTCGGCCACGCGGTCATTTTCGCTTCACATGATGCGACGCTGCTGGACGCACTGGCGGATGACCTCGTCCAGATCGGTCGTTGACGTTGCACACACGGCACGCGGCGGCGGCACGCCCGGCACGCGAGGCGCGCCGCCTGATCCGTGCCCGGGCACACAAGCGACCGCTACGCCTGCGGCTGATGGCGGCCGCGGACGCGGCGCTGTACGTGGCGATGTTCGCGGGACTGGTCACCGGCGCGGCGCAGGCGGGGCTCGAACAGTCGGGCAGGTTCCTTCCCTTGATCAGACCCGAGATCGTCCCGCTGGTTCGGTGGGTCGCGGTGATCGCGATCGTTCTCCTCCTCATCACGATGGTCAAGTTGCTGCTCACTTTCGGGCCTGTTCTGGTTCGGAGTCCGGTGCAGGCGTGGTTGCTGACCAGCCCGATCGACCGTCGCTCCCTCCTCCTCCGGGTCTACCTGCTCCTGCTCTGCATGGGGACGGCCGGAGGAGTCGCGATCGGCGTCGTGGCCGTCATCGCCGCTCAACTCCCCGCGGCCGGCTCGGTGCCCTGGCTCATGTGCACCGGCTTCGCCGGTACAGCCGCGGTATCGATCACTGTGCTGGTTCAACAGCGCCCCAAGGCCATCCGTCGCACCCAACTCCTGCTGTCCGGTGCCCTGATCGGTTGTGCGGGCGCAGTGGTACTGGTGCTGCTGCTGGCGCCGGGGACGCGGCCGTCCGCCAGTGTGCCGCTCGGCGCCGACGCCACGTGGTGGGCGCTGGCGTCAACGCTCACCATCTGCGTGGTCACGGTCTGGGTGGCCGGTCGTGCGCTGGGACGACTGACCCGCGCGGCGTTGGCGTCCGGCCGCGATATCGCCGAGGCCACGGCGGTGGCCACGACCTTCCTGGAACCGACCATTCTCTGGTCGCTGCTGCTCCTACGCAGGATGCGCGGCATCGGCAGGGTACGATCCGCGACCCTGAGCGGTCGCCGGGTCACCGCGCTGATCAGGGCCGACATCGCCCGCCTGCGGCGAAACCGGGCAGCCGTCGCGCTATGGCTGTGTCTGCTGCCCGTACCGTATCTGGCAACCGCCGTCCTACCGGCGATGCTCGTTCCCGCCGTGCACCTGGTCGCCGCGTTCCTCGTGACGACTCGCCTGGCCAACGGCTTGCGAGTCGTCTTCGGTTCGGCGGCACTGCGTCGGGCGATCGGTGGACGGGATCGGGTCCTGCTGCTCGCCCACCTCGTCGTTCCGGCCGCGGGCACGCTCCTGTGGGGTCTCGCGACCAGCCCGGCGATCCCGAGCATGCGGATCCTCGCTACGGCGATCTCCATCGTGGGCGCGGTGCTGGTCACCTACCGGATCGCGACCCGCCCTCCGATCGAGTACGTCTCCCCCATGTTGGATATGGGATTCGGGGGCGTGCCGATCGGGCTGATAATCCAGCTCAGCCGCGGCCCCGCACTCCTCATCCTCCTGTGCTGGGCGCAGATGTCACTCGGCTGACCACGGCACGACCCCAGGTGTCGGCTCGACGCCCTCTCCCACTGCGCAGTCCTGCTCAATTTTGCTTGAATCTAAGTGAAACTCTTGACTAACATGCATCTTTGCGCGGAAGCTCATGCGCAAGCGTCGGCCGGTCCCCACATGGTCCAGGAGGTTCGCATGGCCGCCAAGGAAGAATCCGAGCACGGACAGCCCGAGCACAACCAACCCGACCACGAACCCGGCACGAGCACCGAGCACGGTGTCTCCCGGCGCGCGGCGCTGCGTACCGGGGCCATTGCCGGAACCACCCTTGCCGCGCTCGGCACCGGGCAGCTCGGCGCCGCCGCGGCGGGCCAGCAGCCACCCGAGGTACTCGGCGCCGAGGATCGTTCCTGGCCACCGCGGCGCGGCCGTACGATGATGGGCGTCCCGTTCGAACCGAGGGCGCAGGTGCGGGTCGGCATCATCGGCCTCGGCAACCGGGGTTCCGCGATGCTGCCGCTGTTCCTCGCGGTGCCCGGAATGCGGGTCACCGCGGTCTGCGATGTCGACCCGGCCAAGGTGGCAAAGGCGTCCTCGGTGATCACCGGCAAGGGATATCCCGCCCCCGCGACCTTCGACGAGGGTGAGCACGCCTTCGAGTGGCTGTGCCGGCGCGACGACGTCGACCTCGTCTACGTGGTGACGCCCTGGGACTGGCACGTGGACATGGCACTCGCCGCGATGCGGTCCGGCAAGCACGTCGGCGTGGAGTGCCCGATCGCCACCACGGTCGAGGACCTGTGGGAGCTGGTGAACACCTCCGAGCAGACCCGGCGGCACTGCCTGCAGTTGGAGAACTGCTGTTACGGCCGTAACGAGCTGCGTGCGCTGCGGATGGCGCACGAGGGGATGTTCGGCGAGTTGCTGCACGGTTCCGGCGCCTACCTGCACGACCTGCGTGAGCTGCTGTTCTCCGACACCTACTACGCGGACCAGTGGCGCAGGGACTGGCACACCAGGCTGGACGGCGACCTGTACCCGACCCACGGCCTCGGGCCGGTCGCGTCCTATCTGGACATCAACCGCGGCGACCGGCTGGTGCGGATGACCTCGATGAGCACCCCCGCGCTCGGCCTCGCCGACTACCGTGCGCGACACGTCCCCGAGGGGGACCCGAAGTGGCGGGAGCGCTACGTCAACGGGGACGTGACGATGAGCCTGCTTCAGACCGAGCAGGGGCGGGTCATCCACCTCGTGCACGGCGTGTCCAGCCCGCACCCGTACAGCAGGCTCAACCACCTGGCCGGGACGAAAGGCGTCTTCGAGGACTACCCGCCGCGGATCTACCTCGAGCCGGACGCGACCGACCACCGCTGGCGGGACTGGGACGACTATGCCGAGCACGACCACTGGTTGTGGAAGGAGGTCGGCCCGGGGCCCGGCGGGCATGGCGGGATGGACTACCTGATGCTCTACCGCCTCGGCCAGACCATGCGGCTCGGCCTGCCGCCGGACATGGATGTCTACGACGCGGCCGCGTGGAACGCGCCGTTCGCGCTGTCGGCGCTCTCCGTGCGCTACGGCAGCCTGCCGATGCCCGTCCCGGACTTCACCCGTGGTCGCTGGCGGACTCCGCATCCCGGACCCGACTCGGAGAAGCCCTGAACGTGGCGTTCGAGACGTCAGATGTCTCAGATGTGCCGTTCGCGACGCTGAGCGTCCGGAAAGCCACGTTCAGGGCCCTTTCTCGGGTGTCCTGGCCGAACGCGACGCTCCTTCGTAGTACGTTCGTCCGAGCGGCGGATTGCGGCGCCGCTTAGCTGCACTGCGGAGGAGCGTGGCGTGGACCGGCACGAGCGACTGGGTGCGCTGCTCGACATGGTCGGGCAGCGGGACAAGATCGACGTCGACGAGACCGCCGAGGAACTCAAAGTCTCCCCCGCGACCATCCGCCGCGATCTCGACCACCTTGCCGAGCGCCAGTTGCTGACCCGAACCAGGGGCGGGGCCGTCGCCAGCAACGTCGCCTACGACCTGCCGCTACGGCACAAGGCCGCCCGGCACGCCCCGGAGAAGCAACGCATCTGCGCCGCCGCGGTGCGCATGGTCGAGCGCGGCATGGTGGTCGGACTGAACGGCGGCACCACCGCGACCGAGGTCGGCAGGGCGCTGGCCACCAGGCCGGACCTGAACGACCGCGGCGAGTCGCCCGCGCTGGTGGTGGTGACCAACGCGCTGAACATCGCCAACGAGCTGGCGGTCCGGCCGAACATCAAGCTGGTGGTGACCGGGGGCGTGGCCCGGCAGCACTCCTTCGAGCTCACCGGCCCGCTGGCCACCCGGATCCTCGACGAGATCACCATCGACCTGGTGTTCCTCGGTGTGGACGCGATCGACCCGCTGCGCGGCGCCTACGCCCACCATGAGGGCGAGGCGAGCATCAACCGGCTGATGGCCTCCAGGGCGCGGCAGGTGGTGGTGGTCGCCGACAGCTCCAAGCTCGGCGGGCACGCGTTCGCCCAGATCTGCCCGGCCACCGAGGTCAACATGCTGATCACCGATATCTCAGCGGAACCCACCATGATCGACGCCTTCGAGACCGAAGGCGTCGAGGTCGTCACCGCGTGAACCCGGGCGGGTCCGTCCCGCTTGGGACTTTCAGCCCCCGGCGTCGAGTGCCCCCAGGAGGCGGGTGACCTCGGCGGTGACCCGGTCGCGGCCCGCACCGAGGTACTTGCGCGGGTCCACGGCCTTCGGCTCCCGCTCCAGCCGTTCCCGCACCCCGGCGGTGAACTCCTTGTTCAGCTGGGTGGCAATGTTGATCTTTGTCATGCCTGCCCGTACCGCCATCCGCAGGGACTCGTCCGGCACGCCGGAGGATCCGTGCAGCACCAGGGGAACCGGCACCGTTTCGCGAAGCCTGGCGATCAGCTCGAAGTCCAGCACGGCGTCCCTGGTGACCATCGCGTGCGAGCTGCCGACCGCGACGGCCAGCGCGTCCACCCCGGTGGCCGCGACGAACTCGGCCGCCTCGGCGGGGTCCGTGCGGGCACCGGGCGCGTGCACCCCGTCCTTGCCGCCGATCTCCCCCAGCTCGGCCTCCACCCAGACCCCGGCGCCGTGGCAGTACTCGACCACCTTCCTTGTCGCGCTCACGTTCTCCAGGTAGGGCAGGGCGGAGGCATCGAACATCACCGAGCCACAGCCCAGTTCGACCGCCGCGCGCACCAGCTCCGGGGACTCCACATGGTCGAGGTGTACGGCGACCCGCACCTCGGCCGAGCGCGCCGCGGCCAGTGCCGCCGCGCAGAGTGGGGCGAGCGAACCGTGGTAGCGCACGGCGTTCTGGCTGAGCTGGAGCACGACCGGGGCTCCGGCCGCCTCCGCGCCCGTGATGATCGCGTGCACGTGTTCGAGCTGGATCGCGTTGAACGCGCCGCAGCCCGCGCGCCGGGCGGCGGCGGGACCGACGATGTCAGCTGTCGCTGCCAGTGGCATGGTCCTCCTCGATGATCACGGCCTCGTACTCGCGCTGGTAGTGCTCGAGGTCCACATCCCCGGCGAGCGGGCCGAGCACGGCGGCCGCGGACAGCGCCACGGCCCGGCGCAGCACCCGCGGCCAGGCGGAACCCGCGGCGAGTTCCAGCGCCATACCCGCGACGGCGGCGTCCCCCGCACCGGTCGGGTTGCCGGTCAGCGGCCTCGAGGGTCGGGCATGCCATGCCCCCTCCGCGGTGACGGCGAGCAGGCCGTCCGCGCCGAGCGAGACGACCACGGCACGGGCGCCCGCCGCGCGCAGCCGGTGTGCCGCGGCCACCGGATCGTTGTGGCCGGTGACCTCGCGCAGCTCGGCCGCGTTCGGCTTGACCACCGTCGGGCGGGCGGGCAGCGCGGCGGTCAGTGCGGCGCCGGAGGTGTCCAGGATGGTCGGGAGGTCACCGGCGAGCGCGAGCAAGTCGGTGTAGCCGCCCGCCCCCGGTGGCAGGCTGCCCGCGCAGACCAGCGCGCCCGCGGCGGGCAGCAACCGCCGCACGGTGCCGGTGAGCGTGGCCCACTCCGCGGGCGCGAGCTCCGGCCCCGGCTCGTTCACCAGCGTGGTCGTACTGTCCACAGTAGAAATGAGCGTGACGGTTCTCCGCGTGCTGCCGCCGATCGGCACCAGCTCGTGCGGCAGCCCCGCGGCGGTGAGATCGGCCCCGAGCAGCGCGGCCTCCGCGCCACCCGCCGTACCCACCGCGCAAGCCTCCCCGCCGGCGGCCCGCACCACCCGCGCCACGTTCATCCCCTTGCCGCCTGCCCTGCTGCGCACCGCGAGCGCGCGGTGGGTGGCGTCCGGCACCAGACGTTCGAGGGTGTAGGTCACGTCCAGCGCGGTGTTGGGTGTGACGGTGAGGATCATGTCGCGTCCCACGCCAGCAGGCCCGCACCGAGGCAGCCCGCCTCGGCACCGAGCTCGGCGACCCGCAGCTCGGGAAGCCGCTGGAAGGTCAGCCGCCCGGCCAGCCAGGAACGCAGCGGGTCCAGGATGAACTCCCGCGCACCGAACAGCCCGCCGCCGAGCACGATGACCTCCGGCGCCAGCAGGGTGGTCAGGATGCGCAGCCCCCTGCCGAGCCCGTCCACGGCATCCCCCAGCACCGCGGCGGCGTCCTCGTCACCCTGGCGCGCGGCCCGCACCACCTCGGCCGCGCCGGGCACCGCGATCCCGGTGCGCTCGGCATAGCGCCGCGCCACCCCGGACGCGGACGCGGTGACCTCGAGGCAACCGGAGGCCCCGCACGCGCAGGGGAGGCCATGACCGATGTCGACATGCCCGAGCTCACCGGCCAGCCCTCCCGCGCGGTAGGGCCTTCCGTCCAGCAACAGTGCCGCCGCTATCCCGGTACCCACCGGGACCATCGCGACATCGCGGAAACCCCGTGCCGCGCCCAGGCGCCACTCGGCGATCCCGCTCGCGCTGACGTCGTGCCCGAACGCGACCGGAAGGTCGATCCGCTCCCCGAGCAGCCGGCCGAACGGAACATCCCGCCAGCCGAGGTTGGCTGAGTACCTGGCGATCCCGGCCACGTCGTCCACAATGCCCGGTACCACCACGCCGACGGCGACGACCTCGGCCCCGTCCGCCGCTGCCCGCAGCCTGCGGACCAGCTCGACGACCTGGTCCGCGACCGAATCGCCCGTCGCCGTCCCGTGCGCACCTCGCCGGGTCGGCACGCGCTCGCCGGCCAACACCTCCGCCCCCGCACCCAGCAAGGCGGCCTTGATCTCGGTGCCACCCACATCGAGCGCCACGACCGCACGTCGCGCGGAACCGTTCAATGCAGCACCACCGAACGGGTGAGGCTGCGGGGCCGGTCCGGGTCCAGGCCGCGATCCCAGGCCAGCGCCGCGGCGGCCAGCTGCGCGCGGACCAACTCGGCCTGCGGATCCAGCGAGCTCGCCTCGAAGGTCCCGCCCGCCCTGCGCACATCGGCGGGGAGCCCCGCGGGCGGCTCGCCGAACATCCAGGTCACCCGCCCCGGCTCGCTGATGCTGATCGGGCCGTGCCGGTACTCCCATGCGGGATAGGACTCGGCCCAGGCCAGCGATGCCTCCCGGAACTTCAGCGCGGCCTCGTTGGCGATCCCGACCGTCCACCCGGTACCGAGGAAGGTGAACTGGGTCGCACTGCGGAGGTAGGCCGGAACGGGCGCGCCCAGCACGGTCTTGGCCTCGGCGATGGCCTGGTCGATGCGCTCCCCGAGATGGGCCCGCAGCAGTGCGAGGGTGCTGGTGGCGAAGCGGGTCTGCACCACCGACCGCTCATCCGCGAAGGACAGGTCGACCACGGTGTCCGCCCTGGACGCGACCTCGCCGGGCACGCCGGTGATCACCGTGGTCGGGATCCGGCCACGCACCTCCGCCAACAACCGCAGCACCTCGGTCGTCGTGCCGGAGCGGGTGATCGCCACCAACTCGTCGTAGCTGCGTCCGCGCGGGAACTCCGAGGCGGCGAAGGCATCGGTGTGCCCGAGGCCGGTCGACTCGCGCAGCACGGCATAGGACTCGGCGATGAACCGCGAGGTGCCGCAACCGACCACGGCGACCCGGCGGCCGGGACGCGGCAGGGCGGGCCCGGCCGCGCTGCCCGCCGGACCGGCGAGCTCGACCGCCCGCTGCCAGCACTCGGGCTGGCTGGCGATCTCCTGCTCCATGAACGACCGCGACATGAACTCCCCATCCGGTACAGGTAAGGCCGACTCTCGGCCACCGCGCGCACAACTCACCGTATCTGCTTATTTATGCGTGGTCAACGACCATTACGCGCACTTTCACTCATCATCCTGCAGGATGCGGCGGTACTCCCCTCGCGCATGTCGAAGGCCACCCCGGCGTGCCGAGGTGGCCTTCGAATCGCGTCGCGAGGTCAGCGGCGCGCGGGGCAGGACACGTCCGCCTCCGGCACCACGCCGTCGACCACAGAGGACCCCACGATGCCACCCGCGCAGGGTTTCCCTTCGGCTGCCCGCATTCGCGGATACGGCCGTTCTCAGTGACCGGAACCGGACGGCAGGGTGACGCTCTGCCGGTCCGGGGTGATGGTCCACTCCCACGCCGACAACGGCGGTTCTCCGCGCCGCTGCCACCACCGGTAGGCCGCCTCGGCGGCGTCCCACAACCGGCGCGGCCCGAACTGCCGGACCACATACCGACCCGCACCCTCCGGCACGACGCTGGCCCACGACCCGGACAGCGGATCACGCAGCCACGCCACCCCGGGTCGATCCTCGGTGCGCTCCCACACGTTCACCCGGCACGACGGCACCGCCACCGCGATCGGCCAGCGGTGATCATCGGCCAGCAGCGGCACCCACGGCGCGAGATCGGTGTGGGTGATCTCGGCCGCTGGGTCGTCGAACCGTTGTGCCCCAACTGGATCAGTGGCGACCCGGTGCGAGCGTAGTTCCATGAAACCGACTTGCATGGCGGCAGTGTGCCCGGTCGCGGTCCCGTCTTCGCCGACGACGAACCGCACCAGTGGCCCGGACGCGAGGTCAGCCCGCATCGGTGCGAGGATCACGCCGCCCGGCCGAGTGTGCGCCCACCCACGGGTATGACAACTGTCCTATGTATACACCTACCGTCGCGATTATCCGATCCACTGTGTCCGGGAGGACATCCGCCACGCCATCGGCCAGCCGGGCGTCCACCTCGGTGAAACCGGCCGCATCCAGACGCTTCCGCGCATCCGCCGCCAGTGTCGGGTCAATCTCCACCGTGGTGACTTTCCCTTGCCCACCGACGATATGAGCGAGCAGGGCGGAACTCCATCCTGTACCCGTGCCGACCTCGAACACCGCGTGCCCCGGCCTCGCATCCAGCTCGGCCAACATGCCCGTGACGACCGACGGCATGGACGCCGAACACGTGGGCCGGTCGCCGACCTCCGGCCACACGACCGCCCCGTCATCGAACTGAGTCACGATCACCCGGTTGGAATACACCGCCGCCAGCCAGCGATCCGGTTCCACGGCCCGATCCACTGCCTGATACGGCTCGTCCTCGGTCTCCTGCACCCACATGCGGGCCGGGATGAACCACTCACGCGGGACCGCGCGCAGCGCTGAACGGCACTCGGCCGGGAGGTTCCCTGCCGAGTGCGATTCAGCGATCAGCGTGCGCACGCCGTCATCGCTGGCAGCGATGGTCACTTATCGTCCTCGAACTTGTCCGGGTCCAGGTCCTTGCCGGTCTGCTTGTCGTCCTCCACCGAGTGATCATTATTGTCCTTGCCCACTGCCGTGACCTCCTTCGATCTCACTCACCCTAGGAACCCGCGCCGGTCGCGCGGAACCCTGCTCGCCCCACCCGGGCCGACGACCCGCGAGCGAAGTCGGCCGGATGCCGACCGGCCGCCGTATCTCCATCGGCACCCCACAGCCGGGAACCGGCCGAAGTACCCCCATCGGGGCGTCCGGATGACCCGGACGGTCGATCGTGAGCACCGCCCGCAACGTCCAGACCGCCGAGGCGTGGTAGTGCCACGAGACCAATTCCGGGGCGAACACATCGGTATCCGGGAAGGTGGGCACCCGGTAGGCCGTCGCGTCGTCCTCGCCGCGCAGGATCACCACGTCCGCGCAGGTATCCCACTGGAACACATGCGCCACCGCCTCCGGGGCGTTCTTCGGGCCGAACACGTACAGCACCCAGTCGGCCCCACCCTGTAGCCTCGTCATCACAGTGGGGTGATGTGAATGGGTGTGGCGTCTACCGTCGTCCACAGGTGGTGAGGCGGGGTGCCTGACCTGGGCGTGAGTCTGCGGGCGGCCCGCGAGGCCGCTGGGGTGAGCCTGTCCGCGATGGCTGCCCGCACGCACTACAGCAAGCCGCTACTCGGGTTGCTGGAGACCGGAAAACGCGCCATCAAGCCCGAGCACGTCACCGCCTATGCCCACGCCCTGAACGTCTCCGTGGGCACCCCCTACGGCTCTCCCGACGACCCGTTGCGGGTCGCTCATGAATGGCTGGTGACCGACGTCCCGGCCGAGGTTCACCCGGCGGCCGGGCGGCGAGTCGGGGCGACCTTGGCGGGCAAGCTGGAACGCCGCGTGATCGAACTCCGCCACCTCGATGACGTGATCGGCGGTCGGGACCTCTTTCCGTTGGTGCGTGAGGAACTCATCAGCGCTCAGACCGTCGTCAGGGCAGCAAGTTACACCGAGCGGACCGGCCGCCGACTGCTGACCGTCGTGGGCGAGCTCGCACAGCTCGCCGGATGGGTCGCCAGCGATGCCGGGCACTACACCGAGGCACAGCGCGTCTACCTCTCCGGGGTCTCCGCCGCCCGCGACGCGGGCGACCATGCACTAGCCGGACAACTCCTCTCCAGCCTGAGTTACCAGGTTGCCAATGTCGGCAATCCCGCCGACGCGGCACTACTGGCCCGCTCCGCCGTCAAAGGCACCCAAGGCACCACAACACCCGTTGTCCGGGCGCTGTTGCTGGAACGAGTGGCCTGGGCGGCCGCACGCGCCCGGGACCGCGACGGCACACAACGAGCACTGGACACGGTGGACGACGCCTACGAACAACGGTCGGCCGGAGTCGAAGAACCGGAGTGGGTCTACTGGTTGGACCGCAAGGAAATCGACGTGATGGCGGGGCGCTGCCTGATCGAGTTGGGGGACCCGCTCACCGCTGAACCACTGCTGTCCGGAGCCATCGCGGCCTACACCCCCGAGCACGCCCGAGAGGTCGCCCTCCACCAGACGTGGCTGGCCGAGTCCTACGCCCGCGCGGGGGTACTCGACGCCGCCCTGGACACCATCGCCCGCGCTCGCAGGACCGCGCGCGACGTGAGCTCCACCCGGCTGGACCTTCGGGTCCGCGCCGTGGAGAGCCTGTGTCTTGTTCGATAGTCGGGCTATTCAGATCCGCAGTATGACTCACCAGCGCTGTGGCCTGCGACGACCGCTCGCACGGGCCTGGCGGCCCGCGGTCGCCGGGTCGTTCTGAATAGCCCTCCCTGCTGCCTGCCGCTCACGGATAACGCCCGTCCGAAAAATGCCCTCGCCGCAAGGAATCACACACCCACTCGGGGCACGGCCACCTCTCGGGGCGTGCGCCGTCCGACGCGGTGTGGTCGGCGCGCGCGGCCGGATGCGCTGTTCGGGCGGCAGGTGCCAGGTCACAGCCGGATCGCATTGACATCGGCGAACCGCCGAACTTACGCTCAACCGGTTCAAGCGATGGTGGCCGGAAGCCGGTGAAATACCGCACGGTCGCGCCACTGTGACCGGGTTCGACGTCGCACCCGGAAGTCAGACCCGCCGCCGTCGCCACCGTTCCAGCAGGGCCGCGTTACGCCCAGGAGGTTCGCCATGACGCACGCGTCCGCAGCGGTCGACCAGCCGATCCCGGTTCAGATCCCACTTCGCGAGATCATTCCCTGGGCGGTTTTCGTCGGGATTCTGGCGTTCGTCGTGTTGTATTTCGTGAGCACCGAGGAAGGTGCGACCGCACTGTTCTCCGGTGGCTACGTGCACGAGTTCGTGCACGACGGCAGGCACCTGCTCGCCTTCCCCTGCCACTGATCCGCGACCACAGAGGACAGTACTCGGATGATGAGGACCCTGCTGGTCCGCGGCATGGTCGCGGGCCTGGCCGCCGGCCTGCTGGCCACCCTGTTCGCCTACTTCTTCGGTGAGCCTTCGGTGAACGCCGCCATCGGCATCGAGGAGGCCGGTGGTGCCGCCCACTCGCACGGGCAGGAACCCGATGCCGCGGCACACGACCACGGCGGCGAGGAGGCGTTGGTCAGCCGGGACGTACAGAGCACCGTCGGCCTGCTCACCGGGGTCGCCGGCTACGGCATCGCCGTCGGCGGCCTGTTCGCGCTGGCTTTCGCCGTACTGCACGGCAGGGTCGGCGCGCTGCGCCCCCGGCTGTCCGCCGCGCTGCTCGCGGCGGGTGCCTTCGTGGTGGTCGTGCTGGTGCCCTTCCTCAAGTACCCGGCGAACCCACCCGCGGTCGGCAGCGGCGAGACCATCGGCTCGCGCACCGCGCTCTACTTCGGGTTCGCCGGGATCTCCGTGCTCGTCGCCATCGTGGCCGTGTACGCGGGCCGCAAGCTGGCCGACCGACTCGGCGGCTGGCAGGGCGGCCTGCTCGGCGCGGGCGGATATCTCGTGGTGATGGCGGTGTGCGCCGTACTCATGCCGGTCGTCGACGAGGTTCCGCCGGAGTTCCCCGGCTCCACCCTGTGGACCTTCCGGCTCGCCTCGCTCGGCACCCAGCTGGTGCTGTGGACCGGCCTCGGCCTGGTGTTCGGCGCGCTGGTCGAGCGGGTGCTGCGGCCGCGGACCACGCACCACGCCGCCGCGGCAGCGGTCAGCTGACCCGCCGGTGACGCCGAGCGAGTGCCACGCTCACCCCGAGCGCGGCCAGCCCGACGATCCGGGAGAGCCGGACCGCGCCGCGCAGTGCGGCTGGTCCGGGCGGCGGGCCGTCGCCCAGCGTGCCACGGTCGGAGACCTGGCCCTGGTAGCTGTTCCGGCCGCCCAGCCGCACGCCCAGTGCCCCGGCGAAGGCCGCCTCGACCGGCCCGGCGTTCGGGCTCGGGTGCTGCCGGGCGTCCCGCCGCCACGCTCGCCACGCCCGTGCCGGCCTGCCGCCCACCAGCGGCGCGCCCACCGTCGCCGCGGCGGCGCTCAGCCGTGCGGGCAGCAGGTTGGCAAGGTCATCCGCTCTGGCGGAGGCCCAACCGAACCGCAGGTGCCGCGCCGAGGGGTGGCCGACCATCGCGTCCAGGGTGTTCAGCGCCCGGTACCCGAGCAGGCCGGGAACACCGGCCACCCCGCCCCACAGCAGCGGCGCGACTACCGCGTCCGAGGTGTTCTCCGCGATCGACTCGGTGGCGGCCCTGGCCAGCCCTTCGGCGTCCAGCCCCGCGGGGTCACGCCCGCACAGATGCGGCAGCCTGGCCCGCGCACCCTGCACGTCGCCCCGCTCGAGCAGGGCGGCGAGCGCCGCACCCTCGGCGGCGAGCCCGCGCCCACCGAGCACCGCCCAGGTCGCCGCCGCGGTGCTCACCAGCCTCGCCACCGGCCTGCCCCTGGTGGCCACGTGCAGCACACCACCCGCGCCGGTCACCGCCCCGGCACACGCCAGGGTGTACAGCAGCCCGCGCGGGCGGGAGTCGGCCCACACGCGCCGTTCGAGCCGCTCGGCCGCCTGCCCGAACAGCGCTACCGGGTGGCCGCGCCGCGGGTCGCCGAAGGCGGCGTCGGCCAGGTAACCGGCGAGGATGCCGGCCGCGGTCGCCGAATGTGGGGTCAGCACGGCACGCACCCTAATCTGTCCGCGAGAATGCCGGGCATGACGACGCAACCGACGCGACGGCTCGCCGCTCTCGTGGCCGCACGGCTGGAGGCCGGGGTACGGGCGTTACGCCGCTACACGGGCCACCCGGGAGACGACGGTCGGGTGCTGATCCTCGGCGGGGTGCGCTCCGGCAAGTCCCGGCATGCCGAACGGCTGTGCGCCCGGCATGCCGAGGTCACCTACGTGGCGGCCGGGTTACCGCCGAGCGAGGACGACCCGGAGTGGGCCGCCAGGGTGGCCGCTCACCGCGAACGCAGGCCCGCACACTGGCGCACGGTGGAGACGACCGATCTCGCCGGGGTGCTGCGTACGGCGTCCGACCCGCTGCTGATCGACTGCCTCGGCACCTGGCTGAGCCGGGTCCTGGACGAGGTGGGTGCCTGGCGGCAGACCGAGGGCTGGCAGGAGCGGATCGACGAGCGGCTGACCGATTTCGTCGACGCCTGGCGCTCCGCACGGGTGCCGGTGATCGCGGTCAGTAACGAGGTCGGGATGGGAATCGTGCCGCCGACGGTGTCCGGTCGGGTGTTCCGCGACGTGCTCGGGTCGCTGAACAGCCAGGTCGCCAGGCACTCCGACGCCGTGCAACTGATCGTGGCCGGGCGGATACTCAGACTACAGGAGAGGGGCTTGCCGTGACCAACCCCCGGATACCGATCCCGGAGCCGAGCGGGCGAGCCCGGGCGGAAGCCGAGCGCCGCCTTGACGGGCTGGTGAAACCGCTGGGTGCCCTGGGCAGGCTGGAGGAGCTGGCCGCCTGGCTCAGCGCGGCGCACGACAGCGTTCCCCCGCGCGCACTCGACGACGTGCGGGTGGTCGTGTTCGCCGGCGACCACGGGGTGGCCGAGCGCGCGGCGGTGTCGGCCTATCCAAGGGAGATCACCGCGGCCATGGTCCGCGTGTTCCTCTCCGGCGTCAGCGGGGTCGGCGTGCTGGCCGACCAGGCCGGTGCCCGAGTACGGGTACTGGACATCGCGGTGGACGGGGAGCCGGACGTGCCACCCGAGGTGGTCCGGCACAAGATCCGGCGCGGCTCCGGCTCGATCGACACCGCCGACGCGCTCGACGCGGGCGAGGCCGAGCGTGCCTTCGCGGCCGGGCGCGCGGTCGCCGACGAGGAGCTCGACGCCGGCGCCGAGCTGCTGATTCCCGGGGACATGGGGATCGGGAACACCACGGTCGCCGCCGCGCTGGTCGCCGCGTCGCTCGGGCTGCCGGCCGAGGACGTGGTAGGCAGCGGCACCGGGGTGGACGACGCGGGCCGGGCCCGCAAGGTCGGGATCGTCCGCGCGGCCCTCGACCGGGCCGGGCACCGCGCGGCCGAGCCGTTCGACCTGCTCACCGCCCTGGGCAGCGCCTGCGCCGCGGCTACCGCGGGGTTCCTGGTGCAGGCCGCGGCCCGGCGGGTTCCGGTGTTGCTGGACGGGGTGTTCTCCGGCGCCGCGGCGCTGGTGGCCAGGGAGCTGGCGCCGGGGGCCGAGCGCTGGTGGCTGGCCGGGCACCGCTCCACCGAGCCCGCGCAGGCCTTCGCGCTGAAGGCGCTGGGCCTGGACCCGATTCTGGACCTCGGCCTGCGGCTCGGTGAGGGCAGTGGCGCCGTGCAGGCCGTCGCGGTGTTGCGCTCGGCTCGCGCCGTGCTCGCCGGGATGGGTTCCCTGGCCGACCTCGACCTCGCCTGAGCGGGTTCCGTGCTGGACGCGCTGCGGATGGCCCTCGGCACGCTCACCGCACTGCCGGTGCCGGCGCCGAGCACCGTCGACCGGCGGGTGGCGGGCGGGGCCATGCTGCTCGCGCCGCTCGCCGCGGTACCCCTCGCCGTGCTGGGCTGCCTGGTCCTGACCGGTGGGGACGCGCTCGGCCTGCCCGCGCTGGCCGCCGCCGGCCTTGCCATCGGAGTCGTCGCGCTCGGCAGCAGGGGCCTGCACCTGGACGGCCTCGCGGACACCGCGGACGGGCTCGCCGCCTCCTACGACCGGCGGCGGGCGCTGGCGGTGATGCGCACCGGCGACTCGGGGCCGTCCGGGGTCGCCACCCTGCTGCTCGTGCTGCTCGTGCAGTGCGCGGCCACGGCCGGTGCGGTGCGGGCGGGGCACGGGGTGGCGGCCGTGGCGATCGCGGTGGTCGCCGGGCGCGCCGCCGTGATCCTGTGCTGCGCCCGCGGCGTCCCCTCCGCTCGACCGGACGGCCTCGGCAGCGCGGTGGCGGGCACGGTCGCCCTGCCGGCGGCCGCCGCCGTGCTACTGGGGCTGGCCGCGCTGGCCGCACTCGCCCCCGGCCTCGTGTGGTGGCGTGGGCCACTCGCCGTGCTGCTGGGGCTGCTGGCCGCCGCCGCGCTGTTGTGGCGGTGCCTGCGCCGCTTCGGCGGGATCACCGGCGATGTCCTCGGCGCCTGCGTGGAGACCGCCACCGCCACCACACTGCTCGCCCTCAGCACGGGGTAAGTGCCCTGAACGTGGCTTTCGGGACGTTGAATGTCCCAATAGTGCCGTTCGCGACGTCTGACGTCCGCAACGCCACGTTCAGGCCCCCCGGGGGGGTTCAGTACTCGCCGTGCACCAGGTTCTTCGGTAGCTCGCCGTTGACGTAGAGCTCGATCTCCGAGGCCGCGACCGCGTAGGAGCGGCGCTGCGCCCCGCGGGCGGCACCCGCGACGTGCGGGGTCAGCACCAGGCCCGGAACCGTCCACAACGGATGGTCGGGCGGCAGCGGCTCGGGATCGGTGACGTCGAGGGCGGCCCGCAGCCGCCCGGTGCGCAGCTCCGCGAGCAGCGCGTCGGGGTCCACGACCCGGCCGCGGGAGGCGTTCACCAGGATGGCCCCCTCGGACATCGCGGCCAGGAACTTGGCGTCCACCATGCCGTGCGTGCGGGAGGTCAGCGGCACCATCAGGGCCACCACGTCGTGGTCACCGAGCAGGTCCGGCAACTCCTCGACCGCGTGCACCCCCGGCCGCGAGGTGAGACCTACCATGGTGACCCTGGTGTCGAACGGTTCCAGCCTGTGCCGCAACCGGGTCCCGAGGTCACCCGCACCGACGATCAGCACGTTCTTGCCCTGCAGGCTGTCCGTGGTGCGCCTGCTCCACCTGCGCGCGTCCTGGTCCGCGGCGAAGCTGACCAGCTCGCGGTATATGGACAGCAGCACCGCCACCACCCATTCGGCGGTACTACCGCCATGCGCCCCGCGACAGGTGGACAGCAGGATGCCCTCCGGCACGCCCGACACCCAGTCCTCCGCGCCGGCCGAGAGCAGCTGGATGAGCTTCACGCTGGGCAGTCCGGCGAAGAACGACCCGTCCGCGGGCGCACCGTGGAAACCGGGGATCAACACCTCGGCCTCGCGCGCCTCCGGCGGCAACGGCTCGCCCCACTCGTAGCGAACCGGGCGGACACCGTCGACGACCGAGAGCGCGTCCATCCCGTCATCGTCGGGAACCAGCACGATTACCGTCATGATCGCCACGTTATCGAGCCTACGTGGCCTGCGCCTCCCCCATCCGACACCACTTACTCGAGATTCACCACGGGCGACATAGGCTCGGCAGGGTGCGAACCCGGTTCAGGAGGAACACCGGCTGGCCGCTGGCGCTGCTGGCCGGCGGGTTGTTGCTGTCCAGCTGCGCCGAGTTCGACGACTCCGTGGCGGGACAGACTTGGGAACCGGCCCCGAAGTTGACCCCGGAAGCCGGCCCGCAGCCCCAGCTACCCGAGGCGGACGGCACCGGGGCGGGGCCGGCGACGCCGGGCACACCGCAAACCTCGATCCCGCCGCCGGAAGGCTGCACCGACTTCGACCAGGCGGTACTCGGCACCTGCATGGACACCGTGGCGGCGGTGGCCGTGCTGCCGGACATGAGCGCGCTGGCCGGTGAACGCAAGAGCGGCAAGGTGTTCCGTACCGCGCGGACCCAGAGCGGGCCGACGAAGGAGGAACTCGCCACACTCACGGTGCAGGCGGCCGGGGACGGCGGGCTCACCGGACTGGCCCTCTCCCCCAGCTATGCCGAGGACCGGCTGGTGTTCGCGTACGTGACCACCGCCACCGACAACCGGGTGGTTCGCTTCGCCAAGGGGCAACCGGCGAAACCGATCCTCACCGGCATTCCCAAGGGGCCGACCGGCAACCGCGGGGCGCTGGCCACCGACCGCACCGGTGCCCTGCTGGTCGCCACCGGCAACGCCGGGGACGAGCGGGCGGCGGCCGACCCGAACTCGCTGGCGGGAAAGGTGCTGCGGATCGACACCACGGGCAACCCGGCGAAGGGAAACCCGACCCCGGACTCCGCTGTGCTGGCCGGCGGCCTGCACAGCCCCGGTGGCCTCTGCCAGTCCCTTGACGGCTCCCGGCGCTGGGTGACCGACCGCGGACCGGGCAAGGACGCGATCTACCGGATCGAGGACGGGAAACCACTCAGCACACCCGCCTGGACCTGGCCGGACCAGCCGGGTGTCGCCGGTTGCGCGGACACCGGCACGGTGGTGGCCCTCGCCACCGCACAGGCGGGCAACGTGCAGTTGCTGCCGGTGTCCGACGACGGCTCGGTCGGCGGCGAGCCGGCGACCATCCTGGACGGCGAGGACACCAGGTCCTACGGCAAGCTCGCCGGGATGGCCATCGTCGACGAGACGACCGCGGTGGTCGGCACCGTCAACAAGGACGGTGGTGAGCCGGTCTCCAGCGACGACCGCACCGTGGTGCTCCCGATCCAGCCCAGCGACCGGGGCGGTGGCCGGGACTGACCGGCCGCCGCGGCGGTCACCTGCGCCGGCGACTCGCCAGCACCTCCAGCAGGGCCGCGACGAACGAGGCCACGGTCGCGACCATCCCGAGGTAACGACCGAAGCCGGCGGCCACCGCCACCCCCGCCTCGTCGAGCAGCGCGTGCTCCTCGGCGCCGAACTGCCACCCGATACCCACCCAGGCGAGCACCAGCAGGGCGAGCACGACGATCGTGGCGACCAGCCACAACTGCGGCAGCCCGGCCACCCGGACCGCGCGGAACTGCCCGAACGCCAGTACGGCGACCCCGGCGAGCAGGAGCAGCAACGGCGGGCCCCAGGCCAGCACCCCCGAACTCCACGCGTCCCGCACGACGTCCGCGGCGGGCAGCTCGGACAGTGCCGCGGCCAGCTCAGGGTCGTCCGAACTCAGCACCGTCCACGGCAGGAAGAGCGCGATCGTGGCGAGCAGCCCGGCCCCGAAGCCGAGCCACTGCCGCCAGGTGACCGCGTGCAGGCGAAAGCGGGCAGGTTCCGTGCGCTTGGTAGCGCGGCTCACTCCAACTCCTTTGCCACCGACTCCAGCGGGATCCGAACGGCTCAAGGTAGTGGTGGGCCGCACGGATCGTCACGGCCCGCCCGGGGCTACCGGCAGCGCTCCATGATCAGTTCGCGCACCCGCTTGGCGTCGGCCTGGCCCTTGGTGGCCTTCATCACCGCGCCCACGATCGCGCCGGCGGCCTGCACCTTGCCGCCACGGATCTTCTCCACCACGTCCGGTTGCGCGGCCAGCGCCTCGTCCACCGCGGCGATCAGGGCGGAGTCGTCGGAGACCACCTTCAGCCCGCGCCGCTCGATCACCTCGCCGGGCTCACCCTCGCCGTCGAGCACGCCCTGCACGACCTCGCGGGCGAGCTTGTTGGTCAGCTCCCCCTGCTTGACCAGGCCGATCACGGTGGCGACCTGCGCCGGGGTGATCGGCAGCCCGGCGAGCTCGACCTCGCGGGTGTTGGCCTGCTGGGTCAGGTACTGCACCCACCAGCTGCGTGCCTCGCCCGGCTCGGCCCCGGCGTCCACGGTGGCCGCGACCAGGTCGGCGGCGCCGGTGTTGACCAGGTCCCGCAGTTCCTCGTCGGTGAGGTTCCACTCCTGCTGGATGCGCTTGCGCCGCTCCCACGGCAACTCGGGCAGGGTGCCGCGCAGTTGCTCGACCCACTGCGGGGAGGGCGCGATCGGCACCAGGTCCGGCTCGGGGAAGTAGCGGTAGTCCTCGGCGGTCTCCTTGGTGCGACCGGCCGAGGTGGTGCCGTCTGCCTCCTGGAAGTGCCTGGTCTCCTGCCGGATGCCGCCGCCGTCGGCGAGGATCGCGGCATGCCGGGTCATCTCGTACCGCACCGCCCGTTCCACGCTGCGCAACGAGTTGACGTTCTTGGTCTCGGTGCGGGTACCGAACTCGGTGGCGCCCCTGGGCATCAGCGAGACGTTCGCGTCACAGCGCAACGAGCCCTGGTCCATGCGCACATCGGAGACATCCATGGCGCGCAGCAGGTCACGCAGGGCGGTGACGTAGGCACGGGCGACCTCGGGCGCCCGCTCGCCGATCCCGGTGATCGGCTTGGTGACGATCTCGATCAGCGGCACCCCGGCCCGGTTGTAGTCCAGCAACGAGTGCTCGGCGCCGTGGATCCGCCCGGTCGCACCGCCGACATGCAGCGACTTGCCGGTGTCCTCCTCCATATGCGCCCGCTCGATGCCGATCCGGACGACCTCACCGTCGTCCAGCACCACATCCAGGTAACCGTCGAAGGCGATCGGCTCGTCGTACTGCGAGGTCTGGAAGTTCTTCGGCATGTCGGGGTAGAAGTAGTTCTTCCTGGCGAACCGGCACCAGGGCGCGATCTCGCAGTTGAGCGCGAGGCCGATCCGGATCGCCGACTCCACCGCGCTGCCGTTGACCACCGGCAGCGCGCCGGGAAGGCCGAGGCAGGTCGGGCAGACATGCGTGTTCGGCTCGCCGCCGAACAGGTTCGGGCAGCCGCAGAACATCTTGGTCGCGGTGGACAGCTCCACGTGCACCTCGAGCCCGAGCACCGGGTCGAAGCGCTCGACGACCTCCGCGTAGTCCATCAACTCGGCCACAGCCGTCACCGTGCCCCTCCATTCAGCTCCGGAACCTGGTGTACCAGCGAGCCACCGGCGGCCGCGTCCCGCGCCCCCTCGTAGGCGGCGGCGACCTTGTACAGCCGGTCATCGGCCAGCGCGGGCGCCATGACCTGCAGACCCACCGGGAGGCCGTCCTCGTCGGACAGCCCGCACGGCACGCTGAGCGCGGCGTTGCCCGCCAGGTCCGAGGGAATGGTGCACAGGTCGGCGAGGTACATGGCGAGCGGGTCGTCCACCCGCTCGCCGATCTTGAACGCCGTGGTCGGCGTCGTCGGCGACACCAGCACGTCGACCTGCTCGAACGCGGCGTCGAAGTCGCGGATGATGAGCGTCCGCACCTTCTGCGCCGAGCCGTAGTAGGCGTCGTAGTAGCCGGAGGACAGCGCGTAGGTGCCGAGCATGATCCGCCGCTTGACCTCGGGACCGAAACCCGCCTCCCTGGTCAGGGACATGACCTCCTCGGCGCTGTGCGTACCGTCGTCGCTCACCCGGATGCCGTAGCGCATGGCGTCGAACCGGGCCAGGTTCGAGGAGGCCTCACTGGGCGCGATCAGGTAGTAGGCGGGCAGCGCGTAAGTGAAGTGCGGGCAGGACACCTCGACCACCTCGGCGCCGAGCGCGCGAAGCTGATCCACGGCGGCCTCGAAGGAGCGCAGCACGCCCGGCTGGTACCCCTCGCCGCGGAACTCGCTGACGACGCCGACCCGCACCCCGCTCAGGCCGTCCCGGGCGCCCTCGCGGGCCGCCGCGACCACCGGGGGGACTGGGGCGTCGATCGAGGTCGAGTCCATCGGGTCGTGCCCGCCGATGATCTCGTGCAGCATCGCCGCGTCCAGCACCGTCCTGGCACAGGGGCCGCCCTGGTCCAGCGAGGAGGAGAAGGCGACAAGGCCGTAGCGGGACACCCCGCCGTAGGTCGGTTTGACGCCCACCGTGCCGGTCACCGCGCCGGGCTGGCGAATCGACCCGCCGGTGTCGGTACCGATCGCCAGTGGAGCCTCGAACGCGGCCAGCGAGGCCGAGGAACCACCACCGGAGCCGCCGGGGATACGCGCGTGGTCCCACGGGTTGTGCGTCGGCCCGAACGCGGAGTTCTCGGTGGAGGAGCCCATGGCGAACTCGTCCATGTTCGTCTTGCCGAGAATCACCACCCCGGCCTCACGCAGTGTGCGGGTGACCGTGGCGTCGTAGGGCGGAACCCAACCCTCCAGCGTCCTCGAACCACAGGTGGTGGGAATGCCCTTGGTGGTGAACACGTCCTTGAGCGCGAGCGGCACCCCGGCCAGCGGCGAGGCGGGCGCCTTGCCCGCGGCGAGGTCGGCGTCCACGGCCTCCGCGGCGGCCAGCGCGCCCTCGCGGTCCACGTGCAGGAACGCGTGCACGTGGTCGTCGACCGCGGCGATCCGGTCCAGGTGTGCCCTGGTGACCTCGACCGAGGTCACCTCGCGGGCATGAATTTTCGCCGCCAGTTCGGCGGCCGGCAGCGTGGTCAGCTCGGTCAGATCGGTCACTGCTCTTCCCCCAGGATCCGCGGTACCCGGAACCGGCCTTCCTCCGCCGCGGGCGCCCCGGCGAGCGCCTGCTGCTGGCTGAGTCCCTGGCGGACCACGTCGTCACGGAAAACGTTGGTCAGCGGCACGGCGTGTGAGGTCGGCGGGATGTCCTCGGCCGCGACCTCACCCACCTTGGCCACGGCGTCCAGGATCTGGTCGAGTTGGCCGGCGAAGGTGTCCAGTTCCTCCTCGGTGACGGCCAGCCTGGCCAGCTTGGCGAGGTGTGCGACCTCGTCGCGGGAAATGTTGGGCACGCGGGTAACCCCCGGAGTGTGCTGGTCGGTCCTTGTCAAGTACGCAAGTTTATGGTCCCGCTCGCCGCCCGCACGACCGGGTTATCGACACCAGGGCACAAGATGATCGCGCTCTGCGGACGGTATGCCATCGCGCGGTCGGAGTCTGTCACAATCAGCGGTCGGCAAGAGCGGCTCCACGGCGAGGCTGGAGCTTTCAGACCCGAGAGGGGTTCGCGTTGTCCTTCCTGATCCGGGTGCAGCTCCCGGACAGCCCTGGGACCCTCGGTGCGGTGGCCACGGCGCTCGGCATGGTCGGCGCGGACATCCTCAGCCTCGATGTCGTGGAGCGCGGCTCCGGACTGGCCATCGACGACCTGGTGGTCGAGCTACCCTCCGGGCGGCTGCCGGACGCGCTGATCACCGCGGCGGAGAGTGTCGAGGGCGTCGAGGTGGACGCCGTCCGGCCCTACGCCGGGGTCCTGGACACCCACCGCGAACTGGAACTGGTCGAGGAGATCGCCGGGCAGCCCGCGGCCGGCCTGGAGATCCTGGCCGAGGGCGTGCCCAAGATCGTGCGTGCCGGCTGGTCGTTGGTGGTGCGCAGGCAGTCCGACGCCACCGTGAAGCGGCTCGCCTCCTCGGGCGCCGCACCCGAGGCACCGATCGCCGAACTACCGTGGCTGCCGCTGGAACGGGCCACGGTGCTGGACTCCGAGGAGTCCTGGATTCCACCGACCTGGCAGGAGCTCGGTACCGAGCTCGCCGCCACCCCGCTCGGCAAACCGGACCGGGCGCTGCTGGTCGGGCGTCCCGGCGGGCCGATGTTCCGCGCGGCCGAGGTGGCCAGGCTGGCACACCTCGCCGGGATCGTGGCCGTCGTCCTGGACGGCTGACCGCGAAACCCCGGCCCGGACGGCGCCCGCGCGACCGTCCGTGATCGCGTCTCGGCTATCCGGGTTCCGGCACGCCACCGGCCTCGGACGACTCGTGCCGCGCAACCATGAACACTTCGAGTAACTGCACTTGCACTTGCCGTGACAAGGTGTGAGGTCGTCGCGCCGCGGGCGAACACAAGCACAGGCAACGAGCACGCTGAGTGCTGAACACCTTCTCCCTCGCACCCCGGATGCGCATTTACTGAAAAGTGAATTACCTTCCGAGGGATCCCTGAATGTAGGTTCGAACCATTTCTTTCGGATTACGCGTAGTAACGTCAATACACCCACCGGGCTTCGAGCAACCCACCTACGTGCAATTGACGAGACCCGAGAAAATTGGCTACCTTGAACTTGCCTTCGAATAGGAATCCTCCGGAGGCTTCGGGAGCTGATTCATCAGCGAACTCGCGGATATCGCGAGGTGACGGTTTATCTGTTCAGGGAGTGATGATTTATGTCCGAAGATCTGGCAACCGCCATGTCGCCGACGCTCGCGGAGCCGGTGACCAGGCAGGCTACCGGAACGGCGAGCTTCGGCGACACCGTCGACGAATCGATCTTTGGCGGGATCACCTGGAAGGACATCCCGTTCGCAGGGGAGTCCGACGAGTGACCTTCCACTCGTGTTCGGGTGCCTGCCGGAATTCCGGCAGGCACCCGAACCGGGTAGGCCCGCACTCGATCGCGTCGAGGGAGCGCTGCGGCATGAGAAACAGCGCCGGTGAGGTGCCGGCGATTCCGGGAATTGGCGAGCTGTGGAAGCGGACAACGGGCGACGACCGCATCCGGGTAGCCGTGGTGGACGGGCCGGTCGACCACGACCATCCGGTGTTCGCCGGAGCCTCGCTCCACGAGGTCGGCGGCGTGTGGCCGCGGGAGAACCCGGCCGGAGGCAAGACCGCCCACGGAACGGCGGTAGCCAGCATACTGGCGGCACAACATGCGAGCCCGGTCGCAGGGGTCGCACCCGGCTGCCGGCTGCTGAGCGTGCCCGTCTTCTCCGACCAGCGGCCGAAACCGTCCCAGGTGGACCTCGCCCGCGGGATCGAACTCGCGGTCGAGGCCGGGGCCCACGTGATCAACATCAGTGCGGGCAAGCTGAGCCCCTCCGGCGGCGCGGACGGAACCCTGGCCAGTGCGATCGACCTGTGCCACGACAACGACGTGCTGGTGGTCGCCGCGGCGGGCAACGACGGGTGCTTCTGTGACCACGTCCCGGCGGCGCTGCCGGCCGTGGTCGCGGTCGGTGCCATGGACAGGGCCGGCGAGCCGATGCGGATCAGCAACTGGGGCCCTGGCTACCGGCACCACGGCATCCTCGCCCCCGGCGAGCAGATCACCTGTGCCTGCCCCGGCGGCGGGATCGCCCGGCGAACCGGTACCAGCATGGCCGCCCCGATCGTCTCGGGGGTGGCCGCCCTCCTGCTGAGCCTGCGGGTCCGGGCGGGCCTGCCCGCACGGCCGCGGGCCGTCCGCACCCTCCTGTTGGAAAGCGCAGATCCGTGCCCGGTCGGCGATCCGGTCGCTTGCCTGCGATACCTGGCCGGGACACTCAACATAGAAGGAGCGGTAGACGCGATGACCAAGCATGTGGAAGAACAGGCCGACACCGCCGTGCAGGTGTCCTGCGAGTGCGCACCTGAACCCGCCGTCGAACCGCCGGTCGAGACACCGGCGGAGCCGGAAGCGGCCGGCCACGCACTCACTCCGGTTTCGCGGGCGCTCGATGCGGAGCCCGAGCACGAGTTGGTGACCTCCGAGTCGGTGCCTCCGTCCGGGGAGCCGGTGTCCGAGTCCTGGCAGCGGCTGGTGTACGCCGTCGGTATCCTCGGCTACGACTTCGGCTCGGAAGCGCGCCGGGACTCGTTCAAGCAGCTCATGCCCCCGACGCAGGGCCCGGGCGGGCTCCCGATACAGGCGAACCCCTATGACGTCCGGCAGATGGTCGCCTACCTCAAGCAGAACCCGTCCGAGGCTTCGGCCCTGATCTGGACACTCAACCTCGAGCTCACCCCGATCTACGCGGTCGAACCCATCGGCAGCTACGGCCCGGAGGTCTACCGGACGCTGGTCAGCCTGCTGGAGGCACAGGCCGACGCCTCGTCCGCGGCGGACGACGAGATCGACCTCATGGCGGGCATCGTGCGGGCGCTGCGGGACGCGTTGTCGGCAAGGCACGCGGCGGAGCAAGCACACAGTGATGCGGCGATGAGCTCGAGCAAGCAGGAGGTCACACGGCTCGCCCATACCGCTGCCCAGCAGGCGAGGAATGCCACGGACCACCTGACGAGCGCGTTCGACCGGGCCAAGCAGGCGAAGTACCTGACCGACAACGAGGTCATCGAGGCCGTGCGGCGGGCACTCGAGGACTCGAGCACGAAGCTGGACAAGATCGACGAGTCCCTCAGCAAGATCACCGGACAGACGAAGATCGACGACATCAAGGGCTACGCCGAGCAGTCCGCCGCCACCGCCTACCGGGTGTACCACGACGCGTCCGGACCGATCGTCGAGGCGATCAAGGGGAGGACGGGCAAGCGGCGAGTGGAACGGGTCGCTCTTCCTGGCCGTCTCGGCGGGCAGACCGTGCGGTTGTTCTCCGGGCAGGCCATCCCCGCGGTGACGATCGACCAGGTCCGCGGGCTCGTGGGCTGGGACGTGAACACGCTCGTCCAACCCCCGGTCCCGGACACCGCGTCGGACGAGGGCGACGACCTCGCCCGGCTGGCCGGGCTGTCCCTGGACCAGGAGGCCGCGCAGAACCTCCGCGACTTCCTCAACCGGATCTACTTCGACATGCGCAACCTGGGCTCGACCTCGGCCGACCGGGCACTGAACTTCGCCGCCACCAACGCCTTCCTGTCCAGGCAGATCTTCGTCGAAGAGAACAAGAAGAAGCGGTCCATGGACAAGATCAGCGTCGAGAAGAGCCCGTACGGGCGCATGGACAGCGACTCATGGGACATCAAGCTCCGGTTCTTCGACCCGGAGAACACCCACCGCGCGTACCGGGTATATCGGTACACCATCGACGTCAGCGACGTGTATCCGGTGACGGTCGGCGGGGTGCGGTCCTGGAGCGAGGCATGAGGTCCCGTCCGGCGGATCGCCCTCGCGGCACCGTGAACAAACCACCAGCAGGAGAATTCCGATGAGTTTCCCGACGCCCGTGCAAGCACCACCGGTACAACGACCCGCACTGGTTCGGTTGGAAGACCTCGCCATCGTGCGGGAGGCCTATGCGAACTCCGGTGGAGACATCGACCGGATCGTCTACCTGACCGTCAGGCTTCGGCACCACTACAACTTCAACGATCCACCGCAGTTCGCGTATCCCGGCTACGACCGGATGGCCGTCTCGGCCCACGACGTGCCGGCTCCGAGCTCGCGAGGCGCGTAACCAGGATGACAGCCATCGAGGAGATCCCCGGTGTCCGCGACCTGTGGCAGCACACCCGTGGCGACCCCGAGATCGTCGTCGGGCTCGTGGAGGGGCATCCTGACCTGTCCCATCCCTGTTTCGCGGGCGCCGACATCACGGTGATCGAACCGGGCTGGCTGCCGGACATCCCGCCCGCCACACCCGTGGTCGAACACGCGACCTACGTCGCAAGTGTCCTGTTCGGACAACCGGGCAGTTCGTCCCCGGGTGTGGCGCCGCGGTGCCGGGGCATCGCGGTTCCCGCGGTCCGGGACCCGGAGACAGCACGCGATCCGCTGAACCTGGCGCGAGCCGTCGAGGTTCTGGTCGAGGCCGGGGCCCGGATCATCCACTTCGCGCCCGTGCACGCCACGCTGTCCGGCGCCGCGTACCCGGTGCTGGAGCGAACCGTGGCCGCCGCGGTGGACGCGGGGGTGCTGATCGTCGCGCCCACCGGGAACGACTACGGCCGTACGCTGGTCGCCCCCGGCATCCTGCGGGGGGTACTCGCCGTCGGTGCCTTCGACGACAGCGGAATCATGTTCAAGTTCAGCAACTGGGGACCGGAGTTCGGCACCCACGGCATCGTCGCCCCGGGAGGCGGCGTGACCGCCGCCGCTCCCGGAGGGGGCGCGGCGACGCACAAGGGCACCAGCGTGTCCACTCCCATCGTGACAGGCGTCGCCGCGCTGCTGGCAAGCTTGCGCAGGCGGCGCGGCCTGCCCGCTGATCCGCTTTCCGTCCGGGACGCGCTGGTCGCCAGCGCGCTGCCGTGCACAGCGGAACAGGCCCGGGACGAACCGGAACGCTGCCTGGCGGGACGGTTGAACGTGCCCGGCGCCACCCGCCTCGCCGCCGCCGATGCCCCCGACTCGGTGACGCTGAGCACGGCCTCGGCCGACCTCCCGCTGCCGCCACCGGGAACACCGGTATACCCGCTCGGCACGATCGGCTACGACTTCGGTACCCAGCGGCGCCGGGACCGGTTCCCGCCACTCGAGGACCCGCGAGCCATGGTCAGGCACCTGCGGGACAACCCGGCGGACGCGGCGGACCTGATCTGGACTCTCGACCTGGACCTGGCCCCGGTCTACGCGATCCGGCCTACGGGCACCCACGTCGCCGAGATCCACCGCCGACTCGTGCGCCTGTTCGAGTACCAGGTCACCCCGCCCGGCCCGGGGTCTGATCCGAGCCCGACCCCGTTCGACCGGTGCTCGCTTCCCGCCCGGGTCACCAGCGAGCTGACCACGCTCCGGTCCGGGCGGGCAGTGCCGATCCTCGACGTCGGCCATGCCCGGGGCCTGTCCGGGTGGAACACCGAGTACCTTTCGAAACAGGCGATCGACCGGCTCACCGCCACCATGCCGGTCGAGCTCAGGGAGCGGATCCTGCGGGAGTTCCGGGCATTCCTCGACCGAGCCTACGCGGACCGGCGAAACCTGGGCCTTTCGTCACCGGAGCGGGCGCTGAACTATGCCGTCACGAACGTTATGCAGGCCGCGACCGTGTTCACCGCCGCGACCTCCGAGCACCTGGTACTGGACGCCATCTCGGTAAGCAGGAGTCCCTACGGCAGGGTCGACAGCGACTGCTGGGACATCGAGCTGCGCTTCTTCGACCCGGCCGAGAACACCCGGGCGGGCAAGGAATGGCGTTTCACCATCGACGTGGCCGACGTACACCCGATCACGTTCGGCAAGCCCAAGGCGTGGCCGGCGCGGACCTCGGCCCGGGTCTGACCACCTACCGGGCACCTCACGCCGGGGGCAGCTCGGCCCACACGTCCCCGGCGAGTTGTTCGGCCTTGGCGCACATGGTCTCCCCGTCCCCATCGGTGCCCGGCAGCGACACCAGCACCTCGGCGATCTCCACCGCGCCCGGTGACCCGGCGCCGCCGAAGGGGATATGTGCTGTCTCGACGGTGCAGAACGCGACGTCGTGGTTGCGTGACCCACGCTCGTAGACCTTCCCGGTCACCGAGCGCCTGCCGGCGATCTCGGTCTCTTTGTGACCGTGCCCCTTCGTGTCCGGCTCCGGTCCGTAACCGAACCGGACCGAGGCGTACGCGCTGTCCCACTCCTCGGGCGAGGGGTCCCACCGGCACCGCTGGCCGGAAGGGCTGGCGACCTGCTCAGCCTGCGCCAGTTCCGGCGACAGCCCGGCGGCGCCGCCCGGCAACAGGTCGCACGCGTCGATCGACTGCAACGAGTTCGTGGCCGGGTCCCGCTGCTCGACCGCGTCGTCCCGTACCTTCCGGACCACCGTGTCCATCGCCGTGCCCGCGACGGTGCACAGCTCCTGCTGCTGGTCATCCCCACCGCTGGCGGACACATCCAGGGTAACGTCGTCGGCAAACACGAGTGCCTGCGAGCACCAGCCCTCACCCTGGTCCTGCCCGACCCACATTCCGTCATCGAACTCCCGAACGCGATTGTCGGCCAACTCGGGATAATTGTCCAACTCGGTCAGCAACCCGACGGTCACCCCGATGTCGTCATCCGCAATGTCGATATCCACCAGGCACATGTCGAACTGGGTGAAGTCCCGCTCGGCATCGATCGACGCGTGGCCGAACTCCGCGAGCTCATCCGGTTCGGCGAGGCTGCACGGGTCCAACGTGGTCAGGTCGCCCAGCACGTTCCGCGAGGTCGGTTCGTCCTCGCCGGCGCCACTGCAACCGGCGAGCAACGCGATCGCGCCAACCGCGCCGGCAAGCGTCCGCCACCCAGTATTCGTCATCGTGCTCCCACCAGCATTCGAATGTTCCCACCAGTCGTCCGAGCCGCTCAGGCCAACTACGGACTATCGAAGATGTAGTGGATACCACACGGAAGGCAACGCGCAGAGACAATCTTCACATTAACACATCTCCGCCGTGGTGAATTCTACCCACATCCGACCGGGACGAAATGCGCTGAGAAACATCGCCGTAAATGCGCGCGAAGGCTCACCCGAGTCGCTGCCTGTTCCCTTCGGCGCAGGTCGGCGCGCCGCCGGTACCCGGCTACGAACTAGACTGGGTGGTGATGAGCTCGTCCCAGGACCCCGCGCGTGACGACCGTGCCGGGGAGATGGAGGAGCGGCTGGCCATACCGGTCCTGATCGCGGCGCTGGTGTCGGTGCCTGCCGTCTTCCTCACCACCACCGAGGGTGCCGCGGCGGTCGTGGGCAACGTGCTCAACTGGGCCTCGCTGGTGGTCCTGCTCGGTGAGTCGCTGGTCCTGCTGTGGTTCAGCGACGACGTCCGGGACTGGATCCGGCGGCACCGGTGGACGCTGGTCGTGACGGCGGCGACGGTACCCGCGGTGATCTTCGTGGTGGGTCCGGTGCAGGTGATCCGGCTGCTGCTGTCCATCGGGACGCTGCGGGTGCTCCGCGCGGGGCGCATCCTGCGGGCGGGGCGGGTCATCCGGGACCGCGCCGGGTTGAGCAGGCCGTTCGGTAAGTGGCTGCTGGGTGGGGTCACCGTGCTCGCGGCCGCGTTCGTGGCCATCGTGCTGGCCGATCCGACCTCGCGCAGTCGCCGGGTCACCGACTGGGTGCTGGAGCACATCGGTGTGGCGCCGGTGATCCTAGCCGGGCTGATCCTGGCGGGCAGCACGGTCGTCGTGCTCTACCGCAAGCGACGCCGCTGACTCCAGGCCGTAGCAGAGCAGGCGGACGTCCGGCGCGGGACACCAGTCGCGTTCGGGCATCCGCTGAAAGCCCAGCCGCTCGTAGAGCCGGTGCGCGGTCCGCATCAGGTCCAGGCTGCACAGCACCACCCGCGTCGCCCGCTCCTCCCGTGCCCGCCGCAGCACCGCCCTGGTGAGGGCCTCCCCCACCCCGCGTCCCCGTGCGGCCGGTGCCACCGCCAGCATCCGGAACTCGATCTCGCCGGCCCGGCAGACCTCGGAGTACTCGGTGTCCGGCAGCACCACGGTCACCGAGCCCAGCACGGCGCCCTGTTCGTCCACGGCGACCAGCAGTTCGGCGTGTTCGGCGCGGCGCGCGGCATCACGCAGCTGGCGGGCGTAGCCGTCCTCCACCGCGGGACCCGCGAAGCCGTCCGCCCGGTAGGCGGCGACCGTGATCTCGCCGATCTCGGTCAGTTCCTGCGGTCTGGCGAGCCGTACCGTGACATCACTACCCATCCGACTCGGCTTCCTCTCCCGTGGTCAGCGCCAGCTCGGCCGCCGCCTCCGGGCCGCGGTCCAGCAGAACGCGGAAACCGGCCTCGTCCAGCACCGGCACCTTCAACTGCACTGCCTTGTCGTACTTCGAACCCGGGGTGTCCCCGGCGACCACGAAAGCGGTCTTCTTGGACACCGAACCCGCGGCCTTCCCGCCGCGCGCCATGATCGCTTCCTTGGCCTCGTCCCTGGAAAGCCCCGCGAGGGAGCCGGTGACCACGATGGAGAGACCCTCGAGGTGGCGTGGGATGGACTCGTCCCGCTCCTCCGCCATGCGCACGCCCGCGCGGCGCCATTTCGCCACCACCTCGCGATGCCAGTCGACGGAGAACCATTCCTGCACCGCGTGCGCGATCGTCGGCCCCACACCATCCACATCGGATAGTTCTTGCTCGTCAGCGTTCTCGATCCGTTCCAGGGAACCGAACTCCCTGGCGAGCGCCTGTGCCGCAGTGGGGCCGACGTGCCGGATGGAAAGGCCGACGATCACCTTCCACAGCGGCCGGTCCTTCGCCGCCTCCAGGTTGGCGAGCAGCTTGTGCCCGTTCGCCGAGAGCTCCCCCGCCTTGGTACGGAACAGCTCGACCTGCATGAGCTTGTCCTCGTCCAGATCGAAGATGTCCCCCTCGTCGGCCACCACGCCGGAGTCCAGCAAGGCGGTCGCCGACTCGTAGCCGAGCACCTCGATGTCGAAGGCGCCCCGACCGGCCAGGTGGAACAGCCGCTCGCGCAGCTGCGCCGGGCAGGAGCGCGCGTTCGGGCAACGGATGTCGACATCGCTCTCCTTCTGGTGCGCCAGCGGGGTGCCGCACTCCGGGCAGCGGGTCGGCATCAGGAACTCGCGCTCCTCGCCGGTCCGCACCTCGGTGACCGGTCCGAGCACCTCGGGGATCACGTCGCCCGCCTTGCGGATCACCACCCGATCCCCGACCAGCACGCCCTTGCGCCTGACCTCCTCGGCGTTGTGCAGGGTGGCCATGGAGACCGTGGAACCGGCGACCTTCACCGGTTCCATCACCGCGAACGGGGTCACCCTCCCGGTTCGGCCCACGTTGACCTGGATGTCCAGCAACGTGGTGTTCGCCTCCTCGGGCGGGTACTTGTAGGCGATGGCCCAGCGCGGCGCCCGCGAGGTGCTGCCCAGCCTGCGCTGTAGGGACACCTGGTCCACCTTGACCACGACGCCGTCGATCTCGTGCTCGGCGTCGTGCCGGTGCTCGTCCCAGTACCGAATGTGCTCGACCAACCCCCCGGCGGTGTCGATCACCCGGACGTGCTCGGACACCGGCAGCCCCCAGGTCGCCAGCGCCTGGTACGACTCGGACTGGCGCTCCGGCTCGAACCCCTCCCGCCTGCCGAGGCCGTGGCAGATCAGCCGGAGCTTGCGACTGCGGGTGATCCTGGGGTCCTTCTGCCGCAACGAGCCGGCGGCGGTGTTGCGCGGGTTGGCGAACGGCGGCTTGCCCGCGGCCACCAGCCCGGCGTTCAGCTCGAGGAAGTCCTCGATCCGGAAGAACACCTCGGCGCGCACCTCGACCAGTGCGGGCACCGGGAACTCGGGCGAGGAGCTCAACGTCTCCGGTACCTGCTCCAGGGTGCGGACGTTCAACGTGACGTCCTCGCCGGTACGGCCATCACCCCTGGTCAGCGCACGGGTGAGCCGGCCGTGCTCGTACAGCAGGTTGATCGCGAGGCCGTCGATCTTGAGCTCGCACAGGTACCGGGTCGAGCCGCCGACCTCCCGTTCCACCCGGTCCACCCAGGCCTGCAGCTCCTCCAGGTCGAACGCGTTGTCCAGGCTGAGCATGCGCTCGAGGTGGTCATGCGTGGCGAAGTCGGTGGAGAAGGTGCCCCCGACCTGCTGGGTGGGCGACTCCGGGGAAGCGAGACCGGGGTAGGTCTGCTCCAGCTCCACCAGCTCGCGCAGCAGGGCGTCGAACGCGCCGTCGGAGATCGTCGGCGCGTCCAGCACGTAGTAGCGGAACTGGTGCCCCCTGACCTCCTCGGCCAGCTCGGCATGCCGGTCCCGCACCCGCGCGGGCACGTCCGCGAGGTCCTGCGCCGCGTCCGCGTCCACCTGGTCCACTGGAAGCTCGTCGCTGCTCACAGTCACGCAGCTTAGTCAGCACCACCGACAGGTTCATGTCCGGCAAGCCTTCGCACCAGGTCACGCAGCTCGAGCAGGGAGATCGTCCCGCTCGGCTCGGCCTCGGCCGTCTCCACCCTGCGTAGCCGCTCGGCGGCGAGCCGTTCGCCCAGGGTCGCGTCCAGCGGCAGGAAGGTCATCGCCTGGCGGGCGGCCTCCTCCAGCTCACCCAGCAGCGGGTGGTGCACGGCCACGTCCACCACGGCCTCGGCCTGGTCGACCTGCGCCACCACGCGGACCTCACCCAGGGGAATGCGGTGCGCGCCGAGGTTCACGGTGACCTCGGTCGGGTCCGGCACGGGCGGCACCGAGTCGTGGTACTCCCAGATCGCGTCCTCCTCGGGTGCCGCGGCCTTCCACGCGTCGGTGTACGGGCGCAGGCCGGGGTCCTCCTGGCCACTGACCACCAGCGCGTACACCGCCCGCTGCCCCCGTTCGAGGGAGAAATGCAGGTCGGGATGCACCAGCGCGACCGCACGGCACAGCTCGTGCTCGATCCGCTGCGGCTCCCGGTCCCCGAGTGCCGCGTTGACCTGCGGCAACAGCGCGAACCACTGCCGCCAGAAGGCGGCCGCGGCCGCCTCGGGTTCGGCGGGGACCTCCTGCCGCGGCCACGCGGTCCGCGGATCGGCGGGCTCGTCCCGCCCGCGGCGGCGAAAGAAGCGCATCTGCTCTTGTTACCAGCCCTCGGGTGGCTCCACGAAGGCTTTGCCCAGATCGCGGGCCAACGCCAGCGCGCGCCGCATCCAGTCCTGCTCGGCACCGGCGAGGCCGCAGGTCGGGGTCGGGACGGCCCGCTCGGCCAGGATCGACCGGGCGAAACCGAGCCGGTCGACCAGCCGCAGCGCGGGCTCGGCGACCTGGTGCAGATCCGGGCGCGACCGTGGTTCGGGTGACTCACTCGGTACCAGGCCGAGCAGGAACACCGTGCCCGCGTCCCATGCCTCGCCCAGCTCGTCGAGCAACCTGGCCGGGGCGCCGTCGAGCAGTGTCGCGTCCAGCGCGAGCGCCCCCGCACCGGCCGAGCGCAACAGGGCCACCGGTGGCCGGGGCGCGCAGCAGTGCACCACGACCCGCTGCCCGGTGATCCGCCCGGCGCCGGAGATGACCGTGCTGAGCAGCTCGCGGGCCTCCGGGGCGGGCACCGAGTCGACGGTGCCGTAACCGGAGACGGTGGACAGCGAACCGGCCAGGACCTCCGGCAGGGTCGGCTCGTCGAACTGCACCACCACCTGCGCCCCGGTGCGGGTGGCCAGCTCGTGCACATGGGCCGCGAGCCCCTCCAGCAGGGAGTCGGCGAAGTCCCGTACGGCGCCACGATCGGTGAGCACCCGGTGCCCCCGCGCCAGCTCGATCCCCGCGGCCAGGGTCCACGGGCCGGCCAGCTGGGTCTTGAGCACCGCCGGCCGGGCGCCCGCGCGCTGCTGCGCGTCCTGGAGCGCGTCGAAGTCCCAGCGCAGCAGGTCGACCGCGCGCCGGTGCCGGTGCCCTGGCCGCTGGGTCACCCGGTAGCCGGTCGGCGCGACATCGACGGCGATGTCCACCAGTAGCGCGGCCGTGCGACCGATCAGGTCGGCGCCGACCCCGCGGGCGGGCAACTCGGGAAGGTACGGGAACTGGGGCAGCTCGCCGAAAACGACGGCGGCGGCTTCGGCGGCGTCGGTACCGGGCATCGAGCCGATACCGGTGGCCGCACCGGATGGCCAGGACTGTTCATGCACGCCCCCCAGTGTCTCAAGCCGGAAGGCCGGTCATCACCTGCCTCGCCGGTTGGTGGGCGTGTTCGTGCAGCACGGCCAGTGCCTCGGTCACGTGTTCGGCATGCGTGCGGTGGGACAGCACGCACAGCCGCAGGTAGTACTCGCCGTCCAGCACGGTGCTGGAAAGGTAGATCCTGCCCTCGGCGTTGACCGATTCCAGTAACCTGCGGTTCGCCTCCTCGCCACCGGAGGTCAGTGTGAAACACACTGTGGACAGGTCGGGCTGCCACGGGCAATGAAAATACCCACCTCTCGACAGTTCCTGATAGGCGTACTCGGCGAGGTCGAGTTTCTCGTCGAGCGCTTCCCGGAAAGCGCCCACGCCATGCAGCCACAACGGCAGCCACAGCCGAAAACCCCGGCATTCTCGGGTGAGTTCGGCGCCGTAGTCCGCGTAGTGCGGAACGGGACTCGGATACAGGTCCTGCAGGTAATCCCCGGTGCCGTGGTGCGCGGCGCGCAGCGGCAACGGGTCACGCACCAGCAGCATGCCGGTGCCGTACGGCGCGAAAAGCGACTTGTGCGGATCGACCACAAGGGAGTCCGCGGCCTCGATCCCGCGCAGCAGCCCGCGCCCACGCTCGGTCAGCCGGAAGAAGCCGCCGTAGGCACCGTCGACGTGGAACCACAACCCCTCCCGCTCGGCCAGCGCACCGAGTTCGGCGAGCGGATCGACCGTGCCGGTGCTTGTGGTGCCCGCGTTGGCGACCAGCAGGAACGGCCGCCGCCCGTACCGGCGATCGTGTGCGATCAGCTCCGCCACAGCGACCGGGTCCATCCGCAACTGGGGTGTGGTCGGCACGGTACGCACCGCCGAGGCGGGGAAGCCGGCTATTCTCGCCGCCTTGGCCACCGAGTAGTGAGTGTGCTCGGTAACGTAGATCGTGCCGTCGGCGAACCGCTCACCGAGCCGGTCGTGCCGCGCCGCGACCAGCGCGGCCAGGTGCGCCGTCGACCCGCCGGTGGTGATGATCCCGCCCGCGCCCCTTGGCAGCTCGAACTCGCGGCACAGCCAGCGGATGACGCCCTCCTCCATGGCGACCAGCGCCGGGGAGAACCCGGCCAGCCCGGTCGACCGGTTCAACGCTTTGGTCAGCAGGTCCGCGATCGCCGAGGTGTACAGCCCGCCGGTCGGCACGTAGCCGAAGTAGTGCGGTCCCGCCGTCTCCAACCCCTCCCGCGCCGCCTCGCGGAAAACGTCGAGCGCCTCGGTGAGGTCGCCGCCGCTCTCGGTGGGCGGGACACCGACCCTCGAGTAGATGTCGGCCTCCGAGCGAAACATCGAAGCCGGCGCGTGGGAGAAATCGCCGACCGCTTCCATGATGAGTTTCAGCGCCGACTGACCGATGTCCATCATTTCAGCCGAGTCGGGCTCCAACGAATAACCAGCCACGACGCAAGTTGTACTCCCGTGCCGCTACCCCGATAAACCTTCGAAGCTGTGACATGCGACGCAGCATAAATATACTGCTTACCTTCGTAAAATGACCGCCAAGAAATCCGCATCCCGAGGTTATGAAATTTTCGCTCAACGGGCACGAAGCCGGGCAAAACCGTCGCCGGTGTGACACCGGTGTGAAAACCCGATTCCCCGCCCACCCGCTTCTCGCGTCCAGGTAGTGGGATCACGTACCTTCGACGCACCGGATCACCGCATCACCGCGCAGGGGTAAGGGAGGTGAACGCATGAGAGTGGCGCTCGCGCAAACGGACTGCCGGCTCGGCGACGTGGAGGGCAACCTGCACGACACCGAGCGGATCATCAAGGAAGCCGCGACCAGGGGCGCGGACCTGGTGGTCTTCCCCGAGCTCAGCCTCACCGGCTACGCGCTCGGGCAACTGGCCGACGACATCTCGCTGTGGCCGGACGACCCGCGGCTCGCCGACCTCGCCCGGCACGGCCCGGACGTGGTCATCGGGCTGCTCGAGGACGGCAGGATCAGAAGGCACAACTCGGCGCTCTACCTCTCCCGCGGCGGCATGGTGCACAACCACCGCAAGCTGTACCTGCCGAACTACCTGATCTGGGAGGAACGCAAGCACGCCAGCCCCGGGCAGCGCATGCGTGCCTTCGACACCCGGCACGGCCGGTTCGCGACGCTGATCTGCAACGACGCCTGGCAACCGATGCTGCCCTGGCTCGCCGCGCAGGACGGCGCCGAGCTGATGATCGTGCCGGCGAACAGCGCCGCCAAGCTCACCGGTGGTTCCTTCGACCCCGCCGAGTACTGGCACGACCTGCTCACCTTCACCGCGCGCATGCAACAGTGCTGGGTGGTGTTCGTGAACCGGGTCGGCGACGAGGCCGGGGTACGGTTCTGGGGCGGCTCCAGGGTGATCGACCCCTGGGGTTCGGCCGTGGCCACCGCACCGACCTGGGATGCGTCACTCACCATCGTGGAGGTCGACCAGAGCGCGGTACGCAGGCGGCGCAGGGAGATCCCGCTGCTCGCCGACGCCAGGCTCGGCCTGCTACGCAGGGAGCTGGAACGGTTGATCAACGAGAGCGGGGACGATTGAACACCAGCCCGTCGCTGCCTGCCGAGGACGACGGCACGCGGCACTGGACAGAACCGGGAATCTACACCGTCGCACCGGGCGTATACCGGATACCGTTGCCGATGCCGAACGACGGGCTGCGCGCGGTGAACGTCTACGCGCTCACCGACGGCGACACGCTCGTCCTGATCGACTCGGGTTGGGCCGTGCCGGAGGCGCGGGAGCGGCTGGGCGAGGCCCTGCGCGGGATCGGCGCCGGACTCGGCGACGTGAGCCGGTTTCTGATCACCCACGTGCACCGCGACCACTACACCATGGCCATCGCGCTGCGCAGGGAGTTCGGTGGCAAGGTCGCCCTCGGCAGCCTGGAGGAGCCCTCGCTGACGGCGGCGGCCAACCCGACGCGGCGCTCGATGGACACGCAGGCCCGCCTGCTGGTGCGCTGCGGCGCCGGCCCGTTGCTCGCGGAGCTGGCCCGCGAGTACGGCGACCTTCCGCGGCAGCACATCGACCTGTGGGAGCGACCGGACGAGTGGTTGGAACCGGGCCCCCGCACGGTGCTACCTGGCCGCAAACTCGAGGTGGTGCACACTCCCGGTCACACCACCGGGCACGTGGTCTTCGCCGATGAGGACGCGGGGTTGCTGTTCGCCGGAGACCACGTGCTACCGCACATCACCCCGTCCATCGGTTTCGAGGCGGTCCCCGCGGAGTTGCCGCTGCGCGACTTCCTCGACTCGCTACGACTCGTGCGCGCGATGCCGGACCGCAGGCTGCTCCCGGCACACGGCCCGGTGACGGCGAGCGTGCACCGGCGGGTGGACGAGTTGCTGGACCATCACGACCGCAGGCTCGTCGTCATCGCCGAGACCGTGGCCTCCGGCGCGAACACCGCCTACGCGGCGGCACACCTGCTGCGCTGGACGCGGCGGGAGCGGGAACTGCTCGAGCTGGACGTGTTCAACCGCACGCTGGCCGTGCTGGAGACCGCGGCGCACCTCGACCTGCTGGTGCACCAGGGCAGGCTGACCGCGACCGACCAGGACGGCGTCCGTTGCTACGCGACGAGCTGAGCACGCGGCGTGGGGCGCGGAACGTAGGCTGGGCCGCATGACACCCCTTGTGTCAACCCGCGGCAGTCAAGGTGACCACAGAGCGCGCCCTCGGCCGGAGGCCCCGCTGTCGGGGCGGCGGGGCGCGTGCCCTGGTGGCCATGCGCCGGGTCGTGCCGGGCGCCCCGTCGACACGATCGCGGACGCGCGCGAAGTCGCGAAGGAGCGAGCATGACCGAACCGGAGCAGGACCCGCCCGAGGACGACCCGCACGAGCTGCGGATCCTGTGCAACACCTGTCGCGGCGACGGGTTCATCCCGGACCCGAAGGCGGCCGTCATCGGCGGCACCGCGCTCACCCTGAACCCCGGTCGGCCGTGCCCGGCGTGCAGCCCGGACGGCAAGGAGCAGGGCCACGGCCGCACGATCGGCTTCTACCCACCCGCCTGACGCCGAGCTGATTGCCCCTGAGACGTGTTCACCCTGTCGGGTAGTGCCTATCCTGGCGGTACCTCTTCGCGAAGGGAACGACGGTGGACGATCTTCCCGTGGGCGCGCGTATCAAGGCGCAGCGCGAACGTGCCGGCATGTCACGCCCGGTGCTGGCCGGCTTCGTGGGCCGGTCCGCCGAATGGGTCAAGGCCGTCGAAACAGGCCGGCTCCAGGTTCCGCGGCTCTCGATGCTGCTCCGGCTCGCCGAGGCCCTGGGGCTCGACGATCTCGCCACCCTCACCGGCGACGGGTACGCCGTACCTGTCCAGCTGTTCGCGGGCGAGCGACACGAGGCGCTGTCAGCGGTGCAGGCGGCACTCACCGACTACCGAGTCACGCCGGATGCGACTCCCCAACCGATCGAGCGTCTCGCGGTGCGGCTACGCCAAGCATGGCACGTGCGCCACAGCTCACCCGATCACCGAACCCGGCTCGGAGCGCTGCTCCCCGACCTTATCCGGGACGCCCAGACCGCCGCTCGCGGCCTCGGTGGTGACCAGCGCCGCCAAGCTCGCCGGGTGCTTGCCGGGGTCTACCAGCTTGCGGACTTCTACGTGGCCTACCAGCCCGCGCCCGAACTCGTCTGGATGGTTGCCGACCGTGCCCTGACCGAAGCGCACGAGGCCGACGACCCGTATCTGATCGCCGGTGGTGTGTGGGCCATGGTCCAAGCGCTGCGCGACTCCGGCCGGTGGGAGGAAGCCATCACGCTGGCCCGTGATGCGGTCTCTCAGCTGGAGCCACACCTTGACGGCGCCCCAGCGGACTGGCGTGGTCTCACCGGCGCGCTGGAGGCCGAGATCGCCTACGTATACGCACGGCGCGGGCGACATGGCCCGGCATGGGAGCACTGGGAGCGCGCCGACCGGGTCGCTCGCCGACTTGGCCCGGGCTATCGCCACACTCAGAGCTCCTTCTCCACGGCGGTGATGGGCGCGCATGCCGTTACCCTCGGAGTCGAGTTGCGGCGCGCTGGCGAAGCTCTCCGCTCCGCGGACTCATTCGATCCGGCCGAGATCGTGTCGGTACCGCGCCGCGCCCGCCACCTCATCGAGGTTGCGCGCGGCCATTACCAGCGCGATGAGCGGCCAGCGGTGTGGGCATTGCTCAACTCCTCCGAGCGCACTGCTCCGGAGACGATCAGGTTCAACGGCTTCGCTCGTGAGATGCTGCTGGACCTGTCCCGTCGGCCACCGGCCGGGCTGCGCGAGGACGTTCGTAGCCTCTGCCAACGAGTCGGCGTCGCCGCATAATCCGACCGGGTAGGGGTACGAACCGTACCCGTTGCCCGCTATGTCGCTTCTAACGTCGTTCCTGTGACGTACAACGGCGACCTTTCCGGCTACGGGCTTACACCGGTGACCTGTTGGGGCTGCTCACAGGTTACGGAGTCCCCGTGGTGAGGCGCCGGCACCGGCCGCCGCAGCAGTTCGCGTCGCTGCGGGCGAGCACGACCGAGATCGCCCTGTGGCCCCAACGGACGCGGGAAGCACGGACCTGCTGGCACTGCAAGGCGATCTACCCGACGGCCGAGCACGCCACGTCGTGCGAGCAGTACCACGAAGCGCAGGATGACGCGGCCCGCGAAGCCAGGCGCGGGAGCCGAGCGAACGGAGCCCGGCAGTGATCCCGCGTCGGGACCGACCGCTACTGGTACTCGTCCTGCTCGCACTCGCCGTCTCACTCGTGCAGTCGATCGGCCTCACGGCCGGATGGTGGTGCGGCTGCTGAATGTTACCGGTCGCCGCCACAGGTCACTCACGCTGATCGGATCCGGCTCGATTACACTCGTCCGAAGTAGAGCGAGAACGGCATTCCGGCACGAGTCGTCGCAGTTCAAGAATTCTGCTCCGCGCGCACGCGGGGATTTAGGTCACGCGACGATGTTGCCGGGTTCGTCCAGCCACACCGCCTGCCGGTCCCGCTCCACGGTGACCCCGTACCGGGTGCGCTCCGGCCGGCCTTGCCCCACCCACCAGGCATGCGCGGCCACGGCTTCGTCCCACAGCCGCCGCGGGCCAAGCTGCCGCAGCGGCCACGGCCCCGTGCCGGCGTCGTCGGGCACGTGGACACTGGCGACCGACCCGGTGGGCACGTGGTACAGCAGCACCTCGGTGGGGTCGTCGTAGAACACACCGCGGCGCACACCGGGCAGCCGCAGCCCTACGGTGAACGCGCCGTGCCCGATGCCGATCTCCAGCGGCGGCACCGTGGTGTGCTCGGTGGGCGCGGCGCTGGCGTCGAGGCGGTCGCCGAACCGGGTGGCTTCCCCGCGCGGGGCGCGCTGCTCGCGCAACTGCATGAACGCGGCATCGCCGATGATCGGGCCGCTGGCGGCGCCGTCGCCGTGCACCGTGAGCCGGACCAGGCCACCGTTGCGGTACGTGGTGCCCCACGGGGTCAACACCAGCCCGTCCGGCACGGTCTGCTCAACCCAGGCGTACGGCAACTGGCCGGCGAGCACGCCAGCGGTGCACACCACCCGGTCGAACGGGGCACCCGCCAGCGCCCCGGCCGCCCCGTCGTCGCAGGCCACCATGACCTTGTAGCCGGCATCGGCGAGGTTGCGGCGAGCCTGCTCGGCGAGACCGTGGTCGACCTCGATGCTGATCACGTTCTCGCCGCCGACCCGCTCGGCCAGCAGCGCCGTGTTATAGCCGGTTCCGGTGCCGATCTCCAGCACCCGGTCTCCCTCAGATACGTCGAGGGCGTCGAGCATGGCCAGCACGATGCTGGGTTGCGAAGCCGAACTCGTTGCGTTCAAGCTCGTGGCAGGCCACTCGGTGGCACCGTCGTCGTACTGGGTGACCACCGGCTCGTCCCGGTACACCGCCGCCCGCCACCGGGCCGGATCCGCGTCGGCATCGATCGGGCTGGCCCGGCCGTGCTCATCGTCGGCCCACACCCGTGCCGGAATGAACGCGGCACGGTCGACGGCCTCGAACTCGCGTGCCCATCCGGCAGGATCCATGCCCGCGGCGATCAGTTCCTCGATCAGGTCGGCACTGGTCACTTCGTGTGATGCCCGTCCGGCTTATCTGGATCCGGCGGTTCCTGACTTCCGCTCCCCTGTGGCTTGTGGTCGCCTTCGTTCCGATCTTCCTCGACGCGCTGTTCACGCTTGCCCATGCGCTCATCGTGGCGGATCAACTGCCGGTTACCTAGCTCCGATCGGGTTGGACCGGCCGCACGGAAGGATGGTTACCTGTACGAGCAGCAACGAAATCGTTTCCTACGGGGTCAGCCGGGCACGCAACTCCCGCTTGAGGATCTTGCCGGACGCGTTACGCGGCAGGTCGTCGACGAAATGCACCGATTTCGGCACCTTGAAAGCCGACATCCGCTCCCGCAGGTGCGCCAGCAACTCCTCCGCTGATACATCCTTTTTGGATACGACAATCGCGGTGATCGCCTCGATCCAGTGCTCGTCCGGCAGCCCGATCACGGCCACTTCGCCGACCGCGGGATGGGTGTACAGCGCGTCCTCGACCTCGCGGGAGGCCACCAGCACCCCGCCGGTGTTGATCACGTCCTTGATCCGGTCCACCACGTAGATGAAGCCCTCCTCATCCCGGCGGACCAGGTCGCCGGAGTGGAACCAGCCGTCCCGAAAGGCCTCCTCGGTCTCCTCCGGCTTGTCCCAGTACCCCACACAAAGCTGGGGTGACCGGTACACGACCTCCCCGAGCTCACCGGGTGGGACATCGGTTCCACTCCCGTCGACCACCCGCAGTTCCACGAACAGCGCGGCCCGCCCGGCCGATTCCGGCCGCCGCGCGTGTTCCTCCGGGCGCAGGATCGTGGCCAGCGGGGCGATCTCGGACTGCCCGAAGCAGTTGTAGAACCCCAGTTCCGGCATGGCCGCGCGGAGCCGCTCCAGCACAGGGCCCGGCATGATCGAGGCACCGTAGTACGCCTTGCGCAACGCACCGAGGTCCCGCTCACCGAAATCGGGGTGGTTGGCCAGCGCGACCCACAACGTCGGCGCGGCGAAGAACGCCCGGTGCCGGTCCTCGGCTATCCGCCGCAGGATCTCCCCCGGTTCAGGTATCTCCATCAGGTGGTTGGTGGCGCCGACAGCCAGCCAGGGCAACAGGAACACATGCATCTGCGCGCTGTGGTACAGCGGCATCACGTGCAGCGGCTCGTCGTCCTCGGCGAGATCGAGCCCGACGACGCAGGAAAGGTACTCGTGCACCAGCGCGCGATGCGTCATCATCGCGCCCTTCGGCCGCGACGTGGTGCCGGAGGTGTAGAGCAGCTGCGCCAGATCGGTATCGGCGACCTCGACCGCCGGTTCCGGCACGTCGTCGCCGGCTGCGGCGACGGCGAGCAGGGAGCCCGCGGCGTCCCGCAGCGGCAGCACCCGGCTCACGGCGAGCTCACCCGTGACCGCGTCCACCGCCTCCCGCAGCGCTGGGTCGGTGAGCACCACGCCACTGCCGGACTGCCCGATCAGGTAGGCCAGGTCCTCGCCGGTGAGGTTGTAGTTCACCGGAACATGCACCAGCCCGGCCCTGGCGCAGGCCAGGAAGCCGATCAGGTAGGCATCGGAGTTCTTCCCGTAGGCCGCCACCCGATCGCCCCTGCGCAGGCCGAGGCCGAGCAGATGGGCCGCGGCCCTCGACACCCCGGCGTCCAGCTCGGCATAGGTCCACTGCCGTTCGCCGAACCGCAGGGCGATGCGGTCGGGGACCCGTGCGGCGCTGCGCCGCAGGATGTCGGCGACCGTGCTGGAGTTCAGGGCGGGGTTCATCGAGCCTCCTGGCAAGTCGCGTCGTTGCATACTCACACCCGTGGGTGAGATCAAGATTAGACGCGCGCGGGCCGCCGATGTCGAGTCCATCGTCCGGATGCTCGCCGACGACCAGCTCGGCGCTACCAGGGAGTCGACCGCGGACCTGGCGCCCTACCTCCGGGCGTTCGAGCTGATCGAGGCCGACCCGAACCAGCTGCTGGTCGTCGCCGAGGATGCCGGGGAGCCGGTCGGTACGCTGCAGCTCACGATCATCCCGGGCCTGGGGCGGGGTGGCGCGCTGCGCGGCCAGATCGAGGCCGTGCGAGTGCGGGCCGGCCACCGGGGCACCGGCCTCGGCGAACGGCTGGTCCGCTGGGCCATCGCGGAGTCCCGCAGGCGGGGCTGCGCCCTGGTGCAGCTCACCTCCGACGTCTCGCGCACCGCGGCACACCGTTTCTACCAGCGGCTCGGTTTCACCGCCTCGCACACCGGCTTCAAGCTGCCGCTCCCCGCGGACGGTCAGTAGATCAGCACCCGGGTTCCCGGACCGAGCCGCGGGAACAGCTCGTCGATCGACGGGTTGGTCAGCCGCACGCAGCCGTTGCTGGCGGCCCGGGTTTCCACCGGCTCGCCACCGTGGATGGCGAGCCCGGTGGTGGTGAAGTAGCTCGGCCGGTACATCGGCCCGAGCGGGGCATAGCGCATTCCGTCGATCTGGTACCGCATCCGGTAGTCCCCCGGCGGGGTGGCCTTGCCCGGTCTGCCGGTCGAGGCGTCGTGGATCCGGTCGACCGTGCCGTCGCGCACGGTGAACACCACCTGCCGGCCGAGGTCGACCTCGAGATGGAACCCGGGATCGGTGGACTCCGGTCGCGGGGTGGTCGGGGTGTCGAGCCGCCCCAGGGTCGCCGCGTCGAGCTCGCCGGTCCTGGCCAGGCCGTGCACCTTCTGGAAGGCGACCACGGCATGCCGCGTCCGCGCGTCCAACTCGCCGGTGACCTCGCGTACCTGGTAGCCGAGCTCCCGCAGGGTCCGCTGCGCGCCCGGCACCGGATTCGCGCGCGGCCGGGTGGTGCTCGGGGTGACCGCGCTGGCGGTGTCGACCGGGACCGATCTCGCCGAGGCTGGCACTGGTCGCTCCCGCTGCTCGGCCAGGTACCAGGCGCCGCCGGCCGCCACGGTCACCACGACCGTGGCTACGGCGACGTTCACGAAGCGCGCGCCGCGCATCGGCTCAGCCCGTGGCGCTGATCTTGGCGCTGCCCAGCACGAGATCGCCGGCCTCGGCGTCCGGGCGGTACAGCACGACCACCTGCCCGGGCGCGACCCCACGCAACGGCTCGCGCAGCTCCATCCGGACCTCGCCGGCCGTGGGGTCGGCCCCGGTGGCCACCGCGGGGGCGGTGCCGCCGTGCGCGCGCACCTGCACCACGCACTCCACCGGCCCCGCAGGCGGCTCGGCGGGCCAGATCGCCCGGTTGGCACGGATCTCACGCACCCCGAGCCGGTCCGCGGAGCCGACCCTGACCGTGCCGGAGACCGGTTCGAGGCCGAGCACGTAACGCGGCCGCCCGTCGGGTGCGGGTGCCTCGATCCCGAGACCCTTACGCTGGCCGACCGTGAAGCCGTGCACGCCGGTGTGCCGCCCGAGCACCGCACCGCTCTCGGCGTCCACCAGCTCGCCGGGGCGCTGCCCCAGCCGCGACTCGAGGAAGCCCCTGGTGTCCCCGTCCGGGATGAAGCAGATGTCGTGGCTGTCCGGCTTGTTCGCCACCGCGAGGCCGCGCTCCTCGGCCTCCACCCGTACCTCGGACTTCACCGAGTCGCCGAGCGGGAAGTACGCGTGCCGAAGCTGCTCGGGGGTCAGCGAGGCGAGCACGTAGGACTGGTCCTTGCCCTCGTCCGCACTGCGGCGGAGCTGGGGCACCCCGTCCACAACGGACAGCCGGGCATAGTGCCCCGTGCAGACCGCGTCGAAGCCGAGCGCCATCGCCTTCTCCAGCAAGGCCTCGAACTTGATCTTCTCGTTGCAGGTGACACAGGGGTTCGGCGTGCGGCCGGCCGCGTACTCGCCGACGAAGGTCTCCACGACCTCCTCGGTGAACCGCTCGGCGAAGTCCCATACGTAGAACGGGATGCCGAGGATGTCCGCGGCGCGGCGGGCATCGTGGGAGTCCTCGATGGTGCAGCAACCGCGCGAACCGGTACGCAGCGTCCCCGGCTTCGCCGACAGTGCGAGATGCACGCCGACCACGTCGTGTCCCGCGGCCACCGCCCGCGCGGCGGCGACGGCGGAGTCGACACCCCCGCTCATCGCGGCGAGTACTCGCATCTAACCCTCCGTCTTCTTCCGCATCCCGGACAGCCCGGCCTGCCGCGCCCGCGCGACCACGCCGCCGATCTCCCTGGCCAGCGCGTCCACATCCTCCCTGGTCGAGCTGTGCCCGAGGGAGAACCGCAGCGAGCCGCGGGCCGCCTCGGCATCGGCACCCATCGCCAGCAGCACGTGGCTCGGTTCCGCCACGCCCGCCGTGCACGCCGAACCGGTGGAGCACTCGATGCCCTTGGCGTCCAGCAGCATGAGCAGGCTGTCCCCGGCACAACCGGAGAAGGTGAAGTGCGCATTCCCCGGAAGCCTGCCCGGCGTACCGTCGGCGAGCAGTTCCTCCGGGGGCGCGCCGTTCAACCGCGCGTCCGGAACCTCACGCAGTACGGCCGCGACCAGCTCGTCCCGCAACTTGGCCTGCATCCGCAGCTGGTTGTCCCGGTCCGCGGCACCCACGCCCACCGCCGTGGCGAAGGCACGCACCGCGGGCACGTCCAGGGTACCGGAGCGCACGTTGCGCTCCTGGCCGCCGCCGTGCAGCAGCGGCTCGCAGGGGGTGTCCCTGGCCAGCACCAAAGCGCCGATCCCGTACGGCCCACCCACCTTGTGCCCGGTCAGGGTGAGCGCGCTGACCCCGCTGCCCGCGAAGTCGATCTCCAGCACGCCCACGGCCTGCACCGCGTCGGTGTGCAGCGGGATCCCGTACTCGGCGCAGACCGCCGCCAGCTCGGCCACCGGGTTGACCGTGCCGACCTCGTTGTTCGCCCACATCACCGTGGCCAGTGCGACCTCGTCCGGCGCGGCCTCGACCGCCGCGCGCAGGGTGTCGGGATGTACCCGGCCGTGCTCGTCGGCAGCCAGCCACGTTACCTCGGCCCCGTTCTGGTCGGCCAGCCATTGCACGGCGTCCAGTACCGCGTGGTGCTCGGCCGCGCCCGCCAGGATCCGGCGCCGGGTGGGTTCGGCGGCCCTGCGGGCCCAGTAGATGCCCTTCACCGCGAGGTTGTCGCTCTCGGTACCGCCGGCGGTGAAGATCACCTCGGAGGGGCGGGCGCCGAGCGCGTCGGCGATGACCTCGCGGGCCTCCTCCGCCACCCGGCGGGCCCGGCGACCCGAGGAATGCAACGACGAGGCATTGCCGACGGTGGACAGCGCCTCGCTCATCGCCGTCACTGCTTCGGGCAACATCGGAGTCGTCGCCGCGTGGTCTAGGTAGGTCATCGCCCTTACAGGGTAGTCCCGCCGGTAGGTGCGCGTGGCCACCGGCGGGTGAGCGAAACACCGAGGACCGCCACTCCCACGAGGGCGACCCCGAGCACCCTCACGGCGACGGACGGATGCCGCGCGGCCCACGTGACCGACGTCACCCCGACGGCGGCGGCCACGGCGGTGGAGGTCCAGCCGTTCGCGGCGACTCTCAGGGATTCGAACGGCTTTCCTCAGCCTGCTCTCACCCCGCGCGCCGACCGTGAAGATATGGAGACATCAACCACACAGGGTTCGCCGGCACGCGGGCGCAAGCTGTTCACCATCGTGGCCGTGACGGCCGCGCTCGTCGGCGGGGCGGGCGGCGCCGGCATCGGCGTGCTCGCCGCGGAGGATCCGCCGTCCAGCTCCGCCACGGGCTCGCTCGGTTCGGCGAGCGGGCAGCAGGCGAGCAACTCGGGAACGAATGTCAGCGGCGTGGCCGAGCGGATCCTGCCGAGCGTGGTGCAGATCAACGCGCGGACGGCGAGCGGGGAGGTGATCGGGTCCGGGGTCGTCCTGGGCGCCGACGGCACGGTGCTGACCAACGCGCACGTGCTCGAGGGCGCCACCGGCGCGGTCGAGGTGACCCTCTCGGACGGCACGGCCTACCCCGCCGACGTGCTCGGCGAGGACATCGGGGCCGATATCGCGGTGCTGCGGCTACGCGGGGCGAGCGGGCTCACCCCGACCGAGCTGGGCGACTCCGGCCAGGTCCGGGCCGGCGACGAGGTCGTGGCGGTCGGCTCGCCCAGCGGGCTACGGAACACGGTGACCTCGGGAATCGTCAGCGCGATCAACCGCTCCGCGCCCGGCCGGGACTCACCGTTCGACCGCACCGGCACCGAGGCGGGCGGTGGCAGACTGATCCAGACCGACGCATCGATCAACGAGGGCAACTCGGGCGGGCCGCTGGTGGACGCGTCCGGGGCGGTGATCGGGATCAACACCAGCATCCTTTCGCCGTCCGGCGGCAACATCGGCATCGGGTTCGCGATCCCGAGCAACGAGGCGAAGGAGATCGTGCGGCAGATCACCGGCTGACCACCTGGCCCGCGTCACGGGCCGTTCGGCACGCCCGGCATCCGGAACGGCAGGTGCACGGCACTCCGGGGGACGGGGTTTAAGGTGCCGGGGTGAACGATCACCTTGTCTGGATCGACTGCGAGATGACCGGACTCAACCTCGCCACCGACGCCTTGATCGAGATCGCCGTGCTGGTGACCGATGCGGAGCTGAACGTACTCGGCGAGGGGCTGGACGTCGTCATCCACGCGGGTGAGGATGCGCTGGCGAACATGCCCGAGGTGGTGCGCGAGATGCACGCGCGTTCCGGGCTCACCGAGGAGGTGCGCCGGTCGGAGCTCGGCCTCGCCGAGGCCGAGAAGCGCGTACTCGACTACGTTCGCGAGCACATCCCTGAGGCACAGTCGGCGCCGCTCGCCGGGAACTCGATCGCCACCGACCGGGGGTTCATCGCCCGCGACATGCCCGCGCTGGATGCCCACCTGCACTACCGGATGGTCGACGTGTCCTCGGTGAAGGAGCTGGTCCGGCGCTGGTACCCGCGCATCTACTACGCGAAGCCGGAGAAGGGCCTCGCCCACCGCGCACTGGCCGACATCAGGGAGTCGATCGGCGAGCTGGCGTACTACCGCAGCACGGCGTTCGTGCCGCAGCCCGGCCCGAGCACCGAGCAGGCGCGAGCGGCGGCCGCGGAGATCCTGGACGGCGCCCAGGAGGACCGGACCGGGCATCGGGCCGCCGGCACGGACGCCTGATGAGGAACCCGCTGTGAACCCGCCGGCCGGGCACGCTACGATGTTCCAGCCAAGGTAGGGAACACCCGGGAACACCGGGTATCGAGTACCGGCGCTTGGTGGGTGTAGCTCAGTTGGTAGAGCACCTGGTTGTGGTCCAGGAAGTCGCGGGTTCAAGTCCCGTCACTCACCCCAGTCCACCGTGATGAGTGCCCGTCCCCGCGTTTTCGCAGGTGACGGGCACTCGTCACGAGGTGTCAGTTGCTCTTCTTGCCGCCGGCTTTCCACTCCTCCCACGGCATCTGCCAGACGCTCCAGCCATCCGTCGGCTCCAGTTCCTGACCGCCGCTGTTGCGCACCTCGACGAGGTCACCGCGGCGCGACTTCTCCATCAACCAGGCCGCGTTCTGGGTGGCCAGGTTGATGCAGCCGTGACTGACGTTGCGACGCCCCTGGTCACCGACCGACCACGGGGCCGAGTGGTAGAAGATGCCGCTGTTGGACATCCGCACCGCGTACTTCACCCAGAGCCGGTAACCCGCCGAGTCCTCGACCGGGACGCCGTAGGTGCTGGAGTCCATGGTGTAGCCGTTGTGCTCGCGCATCACCGTGTAGGTCCCCGCCGGGGTCGGGCTCGACGGCTTCCCCATCGCGATCGGCATCGTTTTGACCTGCTTGTCGTTGATCGACACCGTCATCTGGTGCGAGCCGCCGTCGGCGACGGCCACCAGCTTGTCACCGATTGTCATGTCGACGGCCTTGTCCTCCCGACCGAAGGTGCCTTCGCCGAGGTCGATGCCGTAGACCTCGGCCCGCACCGAGACCTTGGTGCCGCTCTTCCAGTACTCCTTCGGCCGCCAGGTCACCCACTGGTCGCTGAACCAGTGGAACGCACCCTCCGTCTCCGGCTCGGCGCTGATCCGCAGTGCCTTCTCCGCGGCGTCCTTGTCGGTGATGTCACCGGAGAACCGGAAGATCAGCGGCATCCCGACACCGACGGTCTCACCGTCCTGCGCGTTGATCGAGACGTTGACGGTCCGGTTCGGCGTGGCGGTCGTGAATGTGGAGGACTCGGTGACGGACTTGCCGTCGGCACCGGTCGCCACGGCGGTCAGCGTGTAGCTCTTGCCGTAGCCGAGCTTCTCCCCCGCCGTCCAGGTGGTGCCGTCCGCACTCACCTCGCCCTTGACCAGCGTCCCGTCCGCGCTCGTGATCTCGGCCTCGGTGATCTGACCGTTGCGCACGGTGACCGTGACCGGCTTGCCCGGCGCGAAACCATCGGCCCCTTCGGCCGGCTTCAGTACCAGCGAGGCGGGCTTCGGCCCCGGCGTGGTCTCCCGCTGCTCCTGCTGCTCGGCGGCCGGCTCACTCGACGAGGACGTGCACCCCGCGACCAGCAGGCCGCCCGCCAGCAGCAGCGACAACCGAACCCCCCAACGCCGGCTCAATCCGCCCCGACTCGTCATGAAAACCACCGTTTCGTGTCGAACATGCCCATTCGCGCCCCAGTGTGCCCGAACGGCCGAACGGCATGGGCCAGTGCGATCAACTCGCAACCTGCGTTCCAGAGGGGCCTCCGCGCGGGCGCCGCATGCCCTTGTGCTAACGTTTACGTCGTTGCCGGGGACGTCTCCGGAGCACATCAGCGCCATTAGCTCAAGCGGCAGAGCAGCTGGCTCTTAACCAGCGGGTTCGGGGTTCGAGTCCCTGATGGCGCACCCCCACACCCCAGGTCCTCATCAGTGTTGACCTGGGGTTTTGTGTTGTTCATGGTCGTTCCCTCCATTGTGGCACTGTCCATTGAGGTCCGCTGCTGGCCCGAGGGGAGCCCGAGAGCGCGGGCAGGGTGCACCGCGGTCCGCGGGATGCTCGCGGCCAGCTTGCGGGCGGCGTCCGCGGCGACCTCCTGGGCGACGTTGGTGTAGGTATCCATGGTCACCGTGATCGAGGAATGCCGGAGCATGTGCTGCACCACTTTCATGTCCACCCCCGCGCTCAGCGCGAGGGTCGCGGCGCCATGCCGCAACCCGTGCAACGTGATCGGCGGCAGACCAGCGTGGGCGATCAGCCGGGCGAACTCCTCAGCCACATCGGCCGGATGCAGCGGGCTGCCGTCCGGTTCGGTGAACAGCAAGTCGCTGTCCACCCAGTCGGCCCCCAGACGGGCCTTGTCCGCGTCCTGGCAGGCCAGGTGCCGCCGCAGCACCAGCACGGTGTCCGGGTCGATCGCCACGATCCCCTCCGACGAGGGGGTCTTGGGCCGGGACTGGGCCGTTTCCCACCCGTACTGCACGATCTGGTTCGCCACCTCGATACACCCCGCCTCCAGATGGGTGTCCGAGCGGCGCTGCCCGCACGCCTCACCCCGCCGCAGCCCGGTGTGCGCGATCAGATGGAACAACGGATACAGGCGATGACTCACCGCGGCGTCCAGGAACCGCCCGGTCTGCTCGGCCGTCCACACCATCACCCGGTACGGCACCTCCCCTGTCCGGCGCCAGAGTTGGACCCGCTCCGGTGTCCACAGCTTGGGTTTGGGCCGCACGGCCGGCGGGAGTTCGACCAGCTTCGCCACGTTCATCGCCAGCAGGCCCTGCTTCACCGCCGGACTCAGGATCGTGCGCAGGGTCTCCCGGATCCGGTGCATCGAGGTCGGCCCCACCGGCCGCTGCCACTTCACCGCCGCGATCTTCCGCCGATCGCCCGAAGCCCGGTACTCGGCAATGCGCTCGTTGTGCTCCACAATCGCCTCGAACATCGCGTCCAGATGCCCCACCCGCAGCCGATCCCGGCGGATACGGGCCAGGTGCGGCCGCAGATACAGCCGGACATGCGCCTCGTAGTAGCGGTAGGTGTTGCGGCTCACCGTGCGCCGCTTCGACGCCAGAAACTCAGTGAACACCACATCCAGCACCGGATGTTCCAGCACCTGTGCCCCCGCCCGCACCAGCCGCCGCACGTCTTCGACTTCAGGAAGTGGGTCCTTGCCCGAGATCACCACCGAGACGAGGTCCCCGATCTTGCGCAGCGTCTCGGCATCCCCCGGCTCCGCGATCCCCAGCAGGTCCCGCACCCGGTCCAACGCGGTCTCGGCCTCCGTCGCGCTGGCGTAACCGCCGCGGCGCCGCGGCCGGCGCCGCCCCGCCGCATCCGGCGGCAACTCGATCCGGAAGTACCACTGGCCATGACGCTTGTTCTTCAACCGTGGGCACCCATCGCCCACCACCCTGCCGTGCCCGTCCCGGCACGAACACCGCCGATACACCGACCCAGACGCCACCGCACCCTCCCTCGGCCCAGGAACCCGTGACTCGGGTCCTCCACAGCGGATACTCGCGCTGACACCCCCACTCGGGGAAGCCCGAGCCCTCACCGAATCAGGGCATACGCCGTGGTCCTACCGATCCCCAACGCCCGCGCCGCCGTCATCACGTCCACCACCGCCGGCAAAGCCGACACCTCCGCCAACGACAACGTGCCCGGCAACCACCCGCCGCCGCTCACCGCAGGACCCCCTCATCCAGACCCAGCCGACGCCGCGCCAACTCATGGCACGCCGGGTCCAGATCGATCCCGACATAGCGGCGCCCTTGCTCCCGGGCCGCGACACCGGTGGTCCCGCTACCCGAGAACGGATCGAGAACCGTCCCGCCAGGCCGGCATCCCCACCGCACACAGCGACGAGCGATCTCGAGCGTGCCCGCCGCCCGATGCCCACTCCCGCCCCGATCCGACGCGACACTCCACACACCCGGCACCGCACCGGCCGCGGGCACGGTCTCGCTGGTCTCGCCACCGTCCCAATCGGGCGGGACAGGACAAAGATGGTCTCGTAACGCTGCGCGAACCGATCCCGCACACTCTCCGGACGCGCGTTCGGCTTGTGCCACACCACCGCACCACGCAACCGCCAACCCCGCTCCTGCACCGCATGCGCCACCCGCCACGGCACCCCCACCAGATCCTTCGCCCGATACGACGCCTGCGGCGGCCGATGCACCCCATAGGGCGTCCTCGACCGCGCCCCCGCCGTCCGCGCCGTGGAGCCAGGAGCAACATAGTGGCCCCACGAGCCGCCATAGCTGTCCCCCAGGTTCAGCCACACCGTGCCCGACGGCACCAGCACCCGACGCAACTGGTCGAACAACCCCACCAGCCGACCGACGTAGAGCCCCACCGTCGCTTCCGTACCCCACTGACCAGCAACCCGGTAATCCCGTAAACCCCAATACGGCGGGGATGTCACCACACAATCCACCGAACACCGCGGCAACCCAGCCACCACCTCCACCGCATCACCCGTCCACAACGCAACCCCACCAATGGGCATCACGCCACCCACCTCGCCACCCCTGGCCCCAGGAACCGCCGCCCAAGACGCCCCGCCGCCAGCCCCGTCACCCACCCGCCACAGAACGGATCCAACACCACACCACCAGGCCGACAACTCACCGCAATACACCGCTCAACCGCAGCGACAGGATCCAGCGCCCACACATCCCCCACGTTTCTCTCACCGACATCAAACTGATAGTGGGCCTGCCTGGCGAACAGAAAAGCGATCTCATAACCGGTACCCAGCCGATTGATCACCGCGTTCCGCAGAATCCACCCACCAGCCTGCACACCGAACGCAACCCTCCACGGCATCCCACACAGATTCCCTTGAGCTGACACGGTGTCGCGCAACAACAACCAGATCGTCCCCTCCGGACGCACCACACGACCCAACCTCTCAGCAACGCGCGCCAACCCAGGAACAGCATCAGCCTCCGGAGCACACCCGGCGAACGGCCGCCCCACCGCGCAATCCACCTCGCCGTCACGACACACCGCGATACGCGTACACGCCTCATCGAGACACCCAACCGAATCACGATGGCAACACACCAGCAAAACGACCTCCCAAGTCCCGCACCCCAACGAGACACGGAGATCGCAAACCGCCTTTGATACACCCACTACACCAACAACGAGACATCCCATGAATCTGGTCTCGACCTCACGAGACCAAACGAGACAACACCTGCCACACGTTCAACCGCATTCGCCAGCCGGTGCTGCTCGACACCAGCACCGGTTCGGCTCCCCGACCCGGCTCGTACAGCATCTACACGCAGCCACACCCGCAGTGAGCTGCACGTTTCCGCCACGGTCGAGGTAGAACGCCGCCGCCGTCGCCAGCCTGGCGGTGCTGGATGACCGTCAACGAAACCGCGCCAGGCCCAACTGAACCCACCGCACTCACCCATTCGGGTGAAGAATCCAGGTTAAGCACTTCGGGCAGACTAAACCAAGATCGAACGCTCTGGATCCAGTGCGGATGCACCGCCCTGGTCGCCATCGGCGCGGCTTACGTCTCGTACCGCCACGGGAGGGACTTCGCCCTCCGCTTCGGCGCCGACAACACCTCGGCATCGATCTGGCCACTGATCGTCGACGGCCTGCTCATCATGGCCACAGTCGAACTGTGGAAGACGACGGACGGCCAGCACCGGCGCGGCCGGTGGGCAGCCTGGCTGGCGTTCCTGTTCGGCATCGTGCTCTCGCTACACGCCAACATCGCCGCCGCACCCGAACTCAGCCTGCCGGCCATCATGGTCGCGGCTTGCCCACCCCTTGCTCTCCTGCTGGCCGTCGAACTACTCAACCGGGCACTGAAGCGCCACCAGGCCGACACGACCGGCGAGACCGACACCGAGCCCAGTGAGACACCCGAGATCAGCAAGGACGCGAACGAGCCACCACCCACCGTCGCGGGCCTGACCAGTTCGGCCGAACAGCCAACGTCCAAGGAGCAACAGATGTGGGCCTACTACCTCGCCGAACGAGCCAACGGTCGCACACCGACCGGCCGGGAACTCGACGAGACCTTCGAGACCAACAACTACGGCCGCAAGGTCCTACGACGGTGGCGAGAGCAAGGCCGCATCACGCCCACGCCGCACTATCCCGAGGTCAACGGACACCGCCCCACCGGAGAGCCGATCATGCCCGATTAACAATAGCCAACGGCCACATCCACCTACTTGCCATCTAGACCCTTACTCTGGAGCAGGCCGTGCACCTAGTGTTCCAGGACGGCCGAGGCAGGCGTTTGCTGCAGTTCGGAAACCGGCGAGTTGGCTGGTGTGCTGCGCTGCCCGCCGTGAACCACTACAACGGTCGGCCTGAACAGGCGCGGATGAGATTCCAGCAGTTTCTGCAGCAGGTCGACCGCGAGGTGGCAACGCCCGGTGTCATTCCAGCGAAGCAGGTAGGCCGGGTTGCGGGTTCAGGTATTCGTCGACGAGTTTCGCCAAGTGCATCGGCAGCGGCTGGGCCAGCGGGACGTAGTCGTCGTGGAACCTCAACTGGTGGCTCACCGCCGCCCACGCCACCGGGTCGTCTGCCGCATGACAGCCCAGCACCGTAAGTTCCAGGTACTGAGGGTTCCAGGCAGTCACCGTGGGCGCAGATGTCGCTCCCGGCTCGCGACCGAGCTTGCGAAGCCCTCGAGGGATCTTGGGGAAGTTCCTGGGCACGTCGGCCGTGCTGACGAAAACCCGGTTGTCTGGTGGCGCGTCCCGGGACGCCCACAGGCCAACGCCGAAACCCGGCGTGTCGTTATCTCGGCCCGGGGCGTACCACTGCGGCACCTCCTCCCGGCTGTTGCGGTCGCGGAGGAGCACGGCCCGAAGATGCTCACCGAAGGCACCAAGCCGCTGGTCAGGTTCGCCGCTGAAGCCCAGCGTATCCTTCACCAAGGTGCGGTTTCCCAACCAGCGCCATGAGTCCCGCATGTTGCCCGCATTCACGAGCAGTAGCGTCGGCCGGTCCCGAACCTGGAAGAGAATGGCGCGGACGCGACGCTCGACATCGGCTCGCTCATCGTCGACCGTCGGATACGTGCGTCGGACGCCGCTCACTGGCCCGTCCGCTTCCAGTTCGCTGTACGACGCGAGAGAGACGAGCAAGTCGCAGTAGGGGATCCAATCCTGCGTGCGTTCATCCCAGCCTTCGACGGGGTGTTCCGAAGCGGACGGCCGGATCCGCACCGCCACAAGGTGTCGGCTGGCGCGTCTCGTCATCGCGGTGGCCTGTTTACGAACCACCCACAGGGCCACGTATTGGAGATCCGGCGGGATGCCGGTGCCCGCTCGGTGCGCAGGCGCCGAGGACGCCCCGAGCTGCCGAAACCCGTCTCGGCAGGCGGCCTCGGCGCGTGTTGCCGGATCGGCGGTGCGGTCGTCGGCGACCTGAATAAACTGCGAGAGTCGCCCAGTGTCGGCGAACCCGAGGCGCAGCGCGAACTTGGGATCTGAGCCGGGCACGGTGAACCGATCTGCACCGGGAATCTCGACCAGAGCCAGTCCCGGCCGTCCGGTCCGGCGGGGGAACTGCGCGGCGACAGCTGCTCGGCGAGCGCGCAATGCTTCGGCGGCCCGTGCGTCCGTGCTCTCCGTTTCCCGCGGAGCAGTCAGTCCGTTGCCGAGTGATCCGGCGTCAGACAACGTAATCTCGATCTCGAGGCCGTCCACCGACCAGCGTCGCACGCACCCGTCACCGAAACCGGCCATATCGACCCCAAGCAGCAGAGCCAGCTGACGCACCAGGTGCTTCTGCGTCTCTGGGTAGATGGTGACAATGTCGATGCGTAGCGGCTCTCCGGCCAGGGCGGCTCGCAGCGCCGCCCGTCGGGCGGTCACCGCTCGCAGCTCGACCGCAGCCCGGCGCACCGGGTCCGTCCTGGGCACCTTGGGGAGTAGAACCGGCTTGGTGACTCGAAACGCGCGGCTCAGCGACGACACCCGGCGGAACCAGGGCCGAAGCCCGTCCGCAACCCAGTCGTCGAGCTGCGCTCGTTCTCCGGGCATCAGACCTGTACCGATCTTGTGCTGGCCCATCGCGGTGCTGTGCACAACCGCCGCAGCCACATCGCCTTGACCGACCATCCACTCCTGCGGGGCGGCAATAAGATCATCGGGCTTTGGATAGCGCCGGACGATGTCGAGGTTGTCCAGGATCTCCACCGAACTGTGGCCCCGCCATGTGTATCGTCCCTCCTGCAGGGAAAATTTCATGACGTTGCCGACGAGGCGAAGCTGTCTCGCATGAGAGTCCTCTTGCCAGGGGAAGGGGAGGTCGAACAGCACAGTGGCACCGCGACCGCGCGGGACCCAGATTGGCGTCCGGGTTGACCAGCGTCGGATCCCCGACGACACGTGCACTCGGAACGACGGCGTGAAAGGGACATTGTGCACGGTGATTTGCAGCATGGCCGAGTAGTAATGGTCCAGTCCGTCCTTTCGGTACTTCTGCGGTGGCCAAGAGATCAGCTCGGCCCCGTGTTCGCGCCGCACCACGCGGAACCATGTGTCCCTATCCGCCCCCTCCGCGCGAAACGGACGTTCGGCTAGGCGAAGGGCCAGCAGCTCCGGCAGGAGCGTGTACAACCGCCGATGCGGCAGCGCAGTCCCACCCGGTGAAACGTCGGTACCGGACAGCTCAACGGAGCAGCTCGTCCACTCCAGCTCTGTGTGCCGGACCGCCTCGAGCACACGACGGGTGGCCGACTGGTGCTCGCTCTCCGGTCGGAGTTCGGCCACCCAACTCAGGAACGCAGGCATGACGACGTCGGCTGGCACCTGCTCCCGCGCGTAGAGCCACGGCACTGAACTATCGGCGGCGGCACCGCGGCCGATCGCGAGCACGTCCGGCGCTACCGCGCGCAGCAGGTTGTCGAGCTTCCGCACCGGCAGCCCGGCGAACGGTTCACGACTACGCCAGCCTAGCGCGGACAAGTCCGTCAGCTCGGTGCGCCACTGCTCGGCGAACATCATCACTTGGAAGTCTTCGATCCATGGTCCGACGTCGGGGTCGGGTTCATACGCACACGGGGTAATCACTGAGTACATTTCGGGTCCCTGTCGTTGAGGCAACGGTCCAGCGCCGCCCAGAGCGGCCGATAGAGCGCGTCGACTATGTAACGGTCGTGAGCCGGCTCGACCGACCGCCGGCTGAGATAACGTGTCAGCACGGCGTGGATGTTGTGCAGCAAGCTGGTCTTGCAGGTCTCTTCGGTCAGCCGACCCGCTGCGGTCTCTGGGGCGAAGGCGGCGTCGACGAACACGACGCGGGCGTGTACCCCGCCACGCACCAGCCGGCCGATTACCTGCCAGATGAGCACCAGCAGGTCCCAGGTCACGGTGTCGCGGTCGGCACCGAGACTGCTCCAGCCGAGCGGCCTAGCGAGGGCCCGGTACCACTGCCGTCTCGCCTCCTTCCGAATTGCGAGCGCACCATCGTCCACATCGGCCGCTGTGCACATCAGCGCGTCGAACTCCGGGCTGTCGACGTACCGGATCAGCCAGTCGTTCACCGTGTGCACCGCAAGTCCCAGGTCGTCGGGCCGGGGGTTCGGCCGGGCAAGGAAGTACACGGTGCCGATCGCGGCTACCTTCTTCTCGTTGAGGATGTTGTGTCCACGCTCGACTGCGAGCAGCGGCGCCACGAGGATCTGGGCGTCGGTCCAGCGGAGAGAGTCGACGTCACCGCGACGCAGGGCGGGCGCGTGCCGCTCATCACCCGCAGCTGTCGCTCCGACAGCCACATCGTCGTCAGGCACCAACCGCAATACGCTCCCATGCCATCTCAAGCTCAGCGTGTGCAGGGTGTCGGCCACGAGCGCGGCTTCCTCGTAGCTGCCTACCAGCAGCAGGATGCGCCGCCGCGAATCCGGCAGAACGCGCAGTTCACGGTCCAGGATGCTTCCGTCATGGTCTTGCTCACCGAGGCGCACCGCCATCCGGCGGAGGATCTCCGGCCGTTCGTCCAAGTCTGCACCGGAAAGCTTCAGTGGCTCCTGGTCGGTGTCACTGCGAAGGAACTCGAACCGCATCTCGGTCCCATTGACGACGGTCCGGACGTCGTCCAAATCCGGCAGCAGGACAATGCCGACGGGGACAGGCACGTGGTAGCGGCTGGAACTGCCAGCCCAGCTGCTCCCCGACATCAGGAGCACGTTGGTGCCAGGGCGGCCGTCTACCTCGGGAATCCCAGGGAGCGCGCGGAGCAGTTCTCGCCCGACTCCGCTGCATCGGAAGTACCGTAGCTCACCGCTCTGCACGCCGTGCCGCGGTGGCCCGTCGACGATGAACTGGAAACCCAGCACGTTACCCATAGGCGCTTCCGGGACGATTGGGCCGTAGTCTGGTGGGCGCTGGTACATGTCGTTGAAGGTCAATTTCAGGACCGACTCCACTCGTGGCCACATCGCGTTCATCAGCGCCAGTTTCGGCTCCAGCACCGACAGCAGCAGGGTGAACTCGAACTGGCGGCACTTTTCGTCCAGCCATTCCTCCGGGTGCGGGGATGGCTTGTGTCTCCGTTTCGGGGGCTTCGGTCGTTCTTGCTCTTCGTCGTAGGCCCGCTGCAGCTCAGCCAGCTTCGCTGGGAGATCAAACAGCTTCACCATCAGGTCGCTCAGCTTCTGCCGGGTCGCTGCCTGACGCCCGGTGGTGAGCAATTCGTTGACGAGCACGGTCAGTTCCGACACGGCGGCCCTGGCGCGATCCCCGAACGGGTTGTCGCGGAAGTCGTCCAGGAGACTGGTCAGCTGCTGGCGCGCTTCCTTCGCGTTGGACGCGTCGTCCGGGTAGCGCTCCTCGATCAGGCGGAGCTGGAGCGTCCACGCACTGAAATAGCCGGTGCGCACCCAGTCCCGGAGATCGCGTCGGGCGACCAGCATCGCGTACAGCCGGTCGGTGGCCGCCGTGATCGTGTTGACCGCCGCCGTCCAATCCTCGACGTCGCGATCGGACAGCTGAGTCCTCGCCCCCTCGGACAACTCCCGGATCTTGTGGGTGTTCAGCTCGTCGAGCAGTGATCGGCTCCCCGCGCCACCGATCAGGGCAACCGCGGGGGCGAACATGCGATCGAGCTGCATCTGCACCCTGTCGGCCTCGTCGACGATGACCAGGTCACTACGCCGACAAGCGGCCTCAAGGTAGCGGAGCCGCTCGGGATTCTGCGGCTGCGGCACCGCAGCGTCCACCAGGCCAGCCGGCGTTGATACCCAGATGGTGGCGTCGACCAACTCGTGTGCGCCGCGGTGCCGAGGACACCCTGCCCAGTACGGACAGGCCAACGGCACCTTCGACCACTCCCGCTTGCTCCCGGGCTGAACCGAGCGGCGGTGGAGCCGGATGCACGGTGCCTGGTTGAAGGCGAGCACGTCGTCCTGGTCACCGGTGAGCACGTTCAGCACGCATGAGGTGCTGAGGTAGGTGAGCGCGGGATTGTCATGAGCGAGCACATTGGACTCGCCGCGCCCGGCAAGCCTGCGGTGCATCCGCTGAGCATGCCGTTGCTTGCCGGAGGCACCCAGGATCGGGGCAGCCAGGTCGTCGGTGTATCGGTTGTAGAGCCTGACCAGCTCCAGCGTTTCGGCGACATCCCCGACCACGACGGTGACGCGGCGTCCGCGGCGTGCGAGGTGCACCGCCAGTACATCGCGCAGCGTGCTCTTCCCTGCGCCCACGATGCCGAGGAGGTGCTCGATCCGCGAGATCGTGAACCGACCAGCAGGGCGGAAGCTCCTCTTCCCCCGCTTCCGGAGCCGGACCGACCGCAGGCGGCGTGCCCAGTCGCGGAACTCGATGCGGTCCATCTCCTCGGCAGTGGTGATCAGGTCGCGCCACACGACCGGGATCGGTTCTCCACAGCCATCCGGGACGAGATCGACATCGTGCCCGACAGGCTGCGAGAGGTTCCCAGTGTCGGGCAGGTCGACGCGCACCGTCATCCGGCCAGCCTGGAACCGGTGCACCCCTTGCTTTGCAAAAGAAACCGGGCGGCTCGCGAACGGCGGGGCCACGGCCAGCAACTGGTCGTACCAGGTGAACCGTTCATCGGCGATTCCTTCGGTCGGCAGCCGGGTGACCCGGGTGGACGGGTCAGGTACGTCGAAGGTGCGGAACTCCTGGCCGAGCTCCTGGTAGGCGACCAAGGCATCATGCCACGCCATTCGCTTGCGCAGCGTCCACAACGTGAAGCGCGCCGACCGGAGGGCGACAGCCGCGTCCGCGCTCGTCACGAGCCCTCGGCCGCGTGCGTAGGGAATACCGCAGAATAGGACCCATGCCCCTCCCACCGGCTCATCTGGGTTCAGCCGCTCGTGCAGCAGCAGCCCGAGTTCAACGTCGCACAGCAGGGCCGCCTGATCCGATCGCAGGCCAGCGTTTCTGAGCTTGCTCAGAACGGGGGCCAGCACCACCGCGGGGTCACGCATCAAGAATCCTTCCAGTCGGTTTCGTCCCTGCGAGCAGTTCGCTCTCGGTCATGAGGGTGACGTGTGTTCCTGGCGGCAGGGCGTCCGCAAAAGCCTGACGGCTAGCCGAAGCGGTCATCGCAAAGCCGTCCGGCACGACCGCGATGTCCACTCCGCTGGCAGCGGCGTCGCGGGCCAGGACCGTCGGCACGACCCGGTCGTAGAATTGGACGGTCCGGGGTTCACTTCCGGGAAACCGCACTTCGTGGCGTTCGACGGCCGGTCCGAACGAGCGCACCGGAAGCCCCGCGGATGCCAGACCGCTGCGCAGTCGGTCCTCTGCCTGGGCCGGAAGGGCCACGAAGATCCGAAGCGCAGGGTGCAGCATAAGCGTCTTGGAGGCCGAAAAGCGCTGCTCCACCTGGCTTCCCGATGGGCAGGTCTCCCGCTCGCACCACGCGGTTAATTGGTCATCCGGGCTACCCGGCCGGGCAGGCAGTCCGCACTCGCACAGGGCGACCTTGCCGCGCACGACCCACTCGGCGGGGACCGGCTGGTACAGATCTTTGACGAACTTGTACACCGCCGCCGCGGGAGGATCTTCCATCAGAAGCTTGCGATGTGTATCCGGTCCCACGAGCACGTGCGACCGAAGAAACCGGCGCCGCTCGACCGCCTCGCCTGCTGGGACGTCGGACAACGCTTGCGCCATGAGCTCCTCGGCGACGGCCGCCAGCCCCGCCAACTCGGCACAGGCTCGCGTTCGCGTCCGGTGGACCGGATCGACCAAAGCCAGTCCGGCGCACTGCTCCCCCGGTGGGAACGGCCACGACGGTGATGAAAGGTCCGTGCACCATCGGATCAGCTCGGGCACACCGGCCGGCGGGGTGGCCCCCTGGTGCAGGCATTCGCAGACGACCAGGTCGAGCGCGTACTGGGTCTCCTGCGGGTACGGTGGAACCGTCGATCCCCCGGCGTCGCGATAGGACAGTGCGTACACGCCACTAGCCAGGTGGTCGAGCAGTACCGTTCTGCCCGTCATTCCACGCCTCCGGTTACGTCTCGCGCCGAGCACCACCGGGCCACCTCGCAGTCGGAGCAGTGCCGGCCCGGTGCCGGGAGGAACCGGTCGTCTTCCTGCCACCGACCGAACGACTCGCGTACCACGGTCTCCGCCCGCAGGCGGACCTCGGGTGTCTTCGGGTCGAGCGTGTACAGGTCAGCACCCGCGGGCCGAAGAATCTCAAGTTCGACCCGACCGATCCCCAGCCCGAACTCGCTGCGTGCAGCAAGAATTGTCGCGAGAGCCAGCTGTGGGTACTGCTCGAGCCAAGGACGCGCACCTCTGCGCCCAGAAGCCGAGGTCTTCAACTCGCGCCAGACCCACGTTTCCCCGTCGTGGTAGAGCAGATCGGGCCTGGCCAGGACGACTGTGTCGGCGTCCGGGTCCTCATAGACCAGGTCAGGTTCCACCCGGAGGGTGTCCGGTGTCCTCGTGTGGTGCACCGGGCACACCGCTGCATGGTTACGCAGAAGAACAAGGCCGAGTGCACGGTCCTCCGGTGTCAGGCCGAACCCGGCAGGCACCCAGTCCTCGGGCACCTGGGTTTCGCACGGCCTGGTGGCCCCGTCGTGCTGGCGCTCCAGGTACCGGTGGACCGCCCGCCCACGCTCGGCCGCCGGCCCGCGCTCAACACCTTGGTCAACCGGGAGCCGCTGCCTGCGGCCGTAATCCCGAGCCGGGCAGACGGCGTGGTTCCGCGCCGACGTGGCCGACCAGCTCCGGCGTGGTCGCCGTCGGTTCCTGACGCCCAGGAGACCCGGCGTCCGGCGTAGCTCAGGGCAGACGGCCGAGAAAGGGCAGTCGACGCAAGCAGCGCCCGGCCGGTACTCGGCGGGTTCGCCAGCGTCAACGAGCTGCGCCAGGGCAGCCCGGCCCGACATATCGTAGAGGTCGAGTGCGGCCTGCCGCGAGCCGTCGAACAACGTGACCGACTCACCTTCCAGCATCCCGAATTGCCGGAGCCTGACGTGTTGCGGTGGCACGTCCGGACCTCCTGAGGCCAGGACCAGCGCCGCGACCGCGATTTCGGCGTCCGTCCTCGCCCGCCCCTCCAGGCGGTTCGCCGGCAATCGCACCTCGCGCAGTTTGCCGTCCGGTGTTCGGTAGCACCTGCCCCAGACGGTGATCCGGTACTGTCGGGCGCCGCGCCGATCCGGCTGGGCAAGAACGTTCTCGTACACCCACTTCCCCCGCATGGGGGTCAGTCCGTCAACCACTTCGGGTGAGTAGACCTCCAGGTACCCCCTGACGGCGTGGGCAGTCCATTGCCGAACCAAGTCGTGCACCGGGTTCCGCCCGATCTGCGCGAGCGCGTCGTCAACGGCAACGCCCTGGTGCTCGACGAGATCCAAAACATCCATGAACGGTCCGTTCGTAAAGTTTTTCAGTACCTCTGGCTTGCGGGGTACCCGCGTGTCGGCCCGGTATCGCGGCCGTGCGCTCAGCGCGTCCCGCGCCGGGCAGCGGTACCGTGCCGGTCCGAGCATTCCAACCGACACCTTGATCAGGTCGGAATCACCGGACACCCCGGCCGGAGGGTGCCATTGCGTCATTTCTTCCTCTTCCGTGAGAGCATCTCGGGGTGTTCTATCCGGGTGAGGTCGTCGACGACCGTTACGTGGTGCAGGAACTGCTCGGCGAGGGGGCCTCGGGCGAGGTCTATCGAGTCCAAGATGGTGAAACCGGGCCGGACCTGGCGCTCAAGATTCAGCCACCCCGGTTCTGCGAGGACACAGCCTGGTACCAGGAGTCCTCCGACGAGATCCACAATGAGGTGTCCATAGGAGAGCAGTTGCGCACCGTGCCGGGCCTAGTCCGAGCCCTCCCGGGCGGCTACCACGCCGGGCGTGCTTACTACGTCATGCGGCATGTCAGCGGCCGCGATCTTGTGGACTTCACCGAACGCGAAGGAGCGGTTTCGTCCGTGCGGACGGCGGCCATCGTCGCCCAGCTGTGCGGTACTGTCGGAGAATTGCACTCGCAGGGCTGGGTCCATCGGGACATCAAGCTCGAAAACACGCTCATCGCCTCCGACGGCCAGGTATGGCTCATCGACCTTGGCAGCGCAGTTCGACCGGGCTCGGAGATCCATCTGGCGGCGACACCCGGGTACACCGCTCCCGAGGTTGTCCAAGGCGCCGCGGCGTCTGTGGCTTCGGACGTATTTTCGTTGGGCTGTTTGCTGTTCAAGTTGGCAATCATGAACCTTCCTTATCTCAACAAGACGGGAAAGCGACTGACTCCGATCCCACCATTCCCGGACGACCTGCGGCCCGCGCTTGAGGCACTCGACCCGGTCCTCCGCGCGGTGGGGCTCCACATGATCGCGTGGGACCCCGCCGATCGGCCGCAGAGCACGAACGTTGTAGCCGGCGAACTAAAGCGGCTTCTCCCAGGTCCGGCCACGCCGCCCCGGCCCGGCCGCGAGCCCGATCCGGTACTCCGCTACTGGCTGGCCGAATACCGGAATGACTCCTAGACATCGCCCAGCAGCTCCTCGACCTGTGCGAGGCCGGTTTCGTCGCCGAGATCGCGGTACAACGCATGCGCGCTACGCAACGCCTGGCGGCTCTCAGTGGTACGGCCGTCGAGCTGCAGCGCTCTGGCGAGTTGTATTAGTGTCCGCGCTTCATGGCTATGGCGAGTCAGCGATCGGTAGTGGGAAATCGCGAGGTCGTAGGTCGCCGCAGCCCGCGACAGGTCTCCACGGTCCTTGTGCACTTCGCCGAGCACCACCAGTATTGCGGCTTGGCCGTTCAGATCGTCGGACAGCTCGTACCGGTCACGCGCCTCCAGGCACGACCGGACGGCCCGATCGTGGTCCCCCTCGGCCAGCGCGACCTGTGCCAGCCCGCTGAGCGCATCCGCCTCACCGAGGTCGTCACCCAGCTGCTCGAAAAGTGCGCGAGCTTCGCCGTATTCGGCGCCTGCCTGGGTGTACTCATGCTGGTTCAAGTGCAGGGCCGCCAGCCCGACGTGCCCATATGCGACGCCTCGGAGATCTCCCGCTCGCTCGCTGAAAGCGACTGCGCGCCGCTGCGCAGCTTCGGCCAGTGTGTACTTCTTCATGTTCCAGCGGGAGCCCGCGAGCATGCGGTATACCATGGCCTGGTCAGGCAGACTAGCGACGCGCTCGGCCGCGTCGGCCGCAGCACGCAGGTAGCGGTCTGCGTCGGCGAACTTGCTCCGGCGCCACTGGTAGGTCAAGAGCGCCATCGCGAGAAGCCAGGTGTAGCGGTGGGCTCCCACCTCAGCGGCCTTGCGGAGCGCGGCGGTGACTGTCGGATACTCGTCGTCCAGCCACGTCATCGCGTCCTGCACGGTCCGCGGTGCCTCCGACACTTCTGAGATAGGCACCGGGATCGGCAAATCTCGGCCGGGAACGAGTGCCAGGTCGCACGCCCAGACGTGCTGAAGGAGAAACTCGAACGCGGTTGCGGTGACCTCCTCGGCCCGGCCCGGAGGCAGCTGGCCAGCCAGTTCGATCCCGTAGTCACGGACCAGGTCGTGCATCGCATACCGCTCATAAACGGGTTCCTCCAGCAGGTGCGCCGCGACGAGTTCCGCGACCTCGCTGCCGCAGTCATACCCCGCCAGGTCCACTACTGCGGCCAGACTGATCGTTGGCCCTGGGTGTAGGGCGAGTAAGGCCCACAGGTTCACCGCTGCTTCACTCAGGCCGTCCTTGGAGTACGACAAAGCGACCCGGACGTCGAGGTCCGTGTCCTGCGGGTGCGATAGTGTGTTGAGCCTGGTCTTGGTCTCCCGCAATGCGTCCCGGATCGCGCGGACGGCCTCGGCCGGACGCACAGCTACCCGCGCGGCGATCACAGCCAAGGCCAGCGGAAGCCCGCCAACGAGTCCGGCGATTTCGTCAGCAAGATGGCCCGCCTGCCGCATCCTGGCTTCGCCCAGTGAGCCAGCCAGCATAGCGGCCGCCTCGGGCCGGTCCAAAGGTCGAACGGTGAGTGGATGGGCACCCTCCCGGTTGACCAGGCTCTCCAAGCGGACCCGACTGGTGACGACGACGGGACACCCCGTTCCCGGGAGCAATGGTCTGGCCTGAGCGGAGTCCCGCGCATTATCCAGTACGACCAGTACTGAACGGCCCGCCGTCGCCGAACGGAAGGCGGCGATCAAGCCGTCGAGCGTGGCCATCGCCGGTTCGACATCGAGGTCCTTCAGCATCCTGGTCAAGATCTGCTCGGGCTCCTCCGGTCGAAGGGGACCCAAGCCGTTGAGATCCGCGTACAGCGTGCCTCCCGGAAACCTGTCTTCGAACTCTTCCGCCCACGAACACGCCAGGCTGGTCTTTCCGACCCCGGCCATGCCCGACACCATGACGATCCGGGTAGCTCCCGGTCCGGCGTCCGCGAGGAGCTCCGTCATCACCTGCCGCTCGCGTCGGCGTCCGACCAGTTGCCGATGACGCCCGGGGAGCTGCCGAGGCACTGCTACACCGGGCGTTACGCTGGCCACGGCTGGCCCAAACCGGGACTGGATCCCCATCAGTCGGCCGTACGGGTCGCCGTGTTCCCGAATGTGTCCGGCAAGAAAGGAACTCACCCACGCCCCGGACTCGGTCTCCGCAAGCACGTCAGAGGTGAGGGTTAGCAACTGGACATCGTGCGGCCAACGTCGGAGGGCATCGTACGCAGCCATCCGGAAGCCCCTGAGCTCGCCGCATTCGAACATCGCTTCGAGGAGGTCGACGGTTGCGCTGCGCCGCCGGTCATCCAGGATCGCCCGTTCCCGGCTCAGGTCGAACTTCTCGAAGTCGGCGTCCACGAGCGGTTCAGCTCGCCATTCGGCCAGCACCGTCTGCAGTTTCTCCACGCGTTCGCGGCCCGCCAGACGTTTCGCGTCGGTGACCCCACTTGTGAAGCGGAGGTAGTCGACCGCCCACCCGTCAAGCGTGATGATGCACTGCCGGTTGTCATTCCTGGGCTTCACCTGCGGCAGCCGGTCATCGAGGTCTCGCCGGGCGTCACGGACACGCGCGCCGTCGACCCGCTCTCCTGGCCAGAGCCTGGTCACTATCTCGCTGTGGTGCATCTTGTGATTCGGGGCGACGATGAGAATGGCAAGTAGACCCTTCGCACGCTGCGAGGTGATATCGACTTCGCGTCCGCCAACACGAACAACGAGAGGACCCAAAAGGTGGATTTCCATCGATCCCTCTTGACAATTGGCAAGTTTCTCATCATCGACACATCACAACCGAACCACTCGCCGGATCCTCGCACCTTTCCGCACCCACGGCCAGCAAGCCGACCCACGTTCGACCCACGACCGCACCGAGTACGCCCCTCCGGCAGCCTGCCAAGATGACCTGGCCTGCGAGAAGGTGCATTACAGGGCCTTCTCGGGGACATGGAAACGAAGATCAAGGAGAATACTGTGCAGAAAAGCTGCCTTTTCCGGCCCGCGTCCCGGGTGTGCGGAGGCGTGCGCCGGTCGACCTGGCCACCGCGGCGGACCCGGCGTCCCGGCCGCCCGACGACCACGCCCGCCCGCCCGCGAACGTCGTCCGTTTCTGCGACGCGGCCGTACCGTATGACGGTGGGGCAGTAACGCCGTCGGGGTGGCCGCTGTGTATGGTGGCCACCCCGACGAATCATCTTGACCCCGAGGCCGGGCCGACCAGACGCAGTCGTCTGGCAGGTCGACCGGAGAAACCCGAGATCATCCGGGTCGGCACGTCGAACACCCAGCCAGGACCCCGACCAGGTCGGCCACCTGCCGGTATCCGTTCGACACCCGCCTCCCCCAAGGCTGCTCGTAGCTGCTTGGCCAGGATCATCGATCATTTGAATCTACCCGCAGAAGCTTGTCTACATGATGACACATAATGGGAAATGTTTGCAGTTCCACCCTCGAAAACAAATGAATTGATAAACATTTCTTTTACGAATTTCGCGAAACCGATCGACTTACCGAAACGTGCCGTTGCCGGGAGTCTGACCGGCCCAGCGCGTCGAGGTGGTGGAGGAATACGTCGGGGTGAGCCGGGGTGGCGGTGACCCATTGGTTGGCGGTGTCGAGGCTGAGTAGCCATCGGCCTGCGGCGGTGTCGAGGTAGGTCACTGCTGAGCGGGTGTCGCTGGCGGGTAGTGCGTGGATCTGGCCGCCGCCGTAGCGGGGCAGTTTGAGCAGGGTGTCCAGACGACGCGCTTCCGCGCCACTGATTTCGTCGGTTGCCCAGGGTGTTTCGGATTCCGGCAGGTTGATCGTGTCGTCGCGGTGGATCTCGAAGTCAGGGATCTCGGCCAGCAGGGTCTCGGCCAGCGCATCGGGTGCGGCAGGCAGCAGCCGGGTCCACTCCCCTCTGCGCAGGAGCAGCACGCAGTCGGTGCCGGAGCACGACACAGCGACCCCGTAGCGCCCGTATTCTTCGTGCTGCACCCAGGCGAAGTACCCACTGGCTGGATACGCGACTGTCATGAGCGCGCTGGCGAAGTCCTCCCGCAACTGCGCGCCGACGAGGACGTCGGCATCGGCGAGGTCGGCGGTGACCGCCTCCTCCAGCTTGGCTCGCGACTCTTGGGGGAGCCAGACCTCGCGGCCGGTGAGGATCGCGGGTGTGGGACCGAGGTCGTATGTGGTCAGTGCGTGCAGGAGGGATTGGCGGTGCAGCGTTACGTCGTCACGCCAGGCCACGGGCGTTCCAGAAGCTCACTTGCCGATCACCGGCGGCACGGTCTTGGGTAGGTCGCCGACGAAGGCGCCGTCCGGGTCGCTTTCCTTGAGGTATTCGGCGCGCTTGCGTTCCTCGTCGTCGCCGCCCTTGCCCCGGCCGGCGCCGGCTCCCACTGGTCCGGCCATGGTGCCCGATCCGGGTCGGGCAGTGCCTGCGGTCGGGCCGCCCGTGCTGGGACTGCGGCCGCTGCCGGGTACTGCGGCTCCCGTGCCACGGCCTTGCCCGAGGTTGCCCGCGCCCTTGCCCGGCTCGCCCGGATTCAGGCGGCCGGAGCCGTGCGGGCCGCTGGCTACCCGACCCGCTCCTGCGATCGGGCCGGCGGACGTGCCACCACCCTGGCCGCCGCCTTGGCCAGGACCGCCGGTGCTGGTGCCAGGTCCCGGTCCGGTCGTGGGGAGCTGGCCGCCGGTGCTGGGCGGGGCGCGTAGCCCGCTGCGCGCGTGTTGTCGTCGCCTCGCGCCGCGGGCGGCTCGTTCGGTGTTCCGTTGCCGGGTACCGGCGGGGCGGGGGTCTCGCGATGGCGATCTTGTGGCGAAGGCACGTAGCCGCCGTCACCGTTCGGCACTGGGCCAGCGTTCCTGTGCGGGCTGTGTGGTGAGTCCCCTCGCACGTCCGGTGGAGGACTCACTACGCCCCCGTCGCTTCCGACGCTGTCCGGTTTCTTGAGGGTGATGGTGGTGTCACTGGTCGAGGCCATCAGCATGCCGTAGCTGGTAGGCATCGTGTCGCTTACCTGGCCGCTGGTGCCGTGGTAGCCCTCGTACGCCGTCTTGTTCGTCTCGGCGGCTTGCTGGTAGGCACGTGCCTGTTCGGCCAGGTCGGTCAGCATCGGGTACGGGGTGTTGATGAAGTCTGGTCGTGCGGGATCGGGTGGCATCGGTACCACGGTGTTCCGGGCGTGGGTGTACGCCTCGGCCTGCATGAGGTGCAGATCCTGCGATTTGCGCAACTCGTGGGTGGCCTGCTGGGCGACTTCCGCGACGGGTGTGGCCGCGTTGCTGGCGGCCTGCCCGGCGTCGCCTTGCCAGCCAGAGGCCATCAGGCGGTGCAACCTGGCCACCCGGTCGTTGATCGCTTGCTGGAGTTCGGCTTGACTCCGCGCCGTGTCCTGCGCGTCGGACAGCGAGCCAGGGCCCGGGCCGTTGGTGATCTGCTCGTAGATCTCTTCCGGCGTCAGGCCGGTGCCGAGGATGTCGCCGATGAGATTGCCGATGTTCGACATCACGAACCACCCCGCATGGTTTCCAGCATCATTCCGCCGACTCGCCGGGCGACCTGGCAGGGATCGACCGTGCCGATCTTGTCCCTGGACTGTCCGATGCCGACTTGGAATGCGAGTTCGTCGGTGGCTCCGACGAGGACCTGGCAGAAGCCGGTGTCGCGGCCGTTGTACGAGCCGTACGCCAGTGTCGGGTTGCCGCCGAGGGGTTCGAGGGGTTCGAACAGCTCGTACTGTTGCCTGCCAGCGTAGAAGTCGGTGAGGCCACGGTGTTCGCCTTTGGTCACCCAGTGGATGCTCGCTCGCCCGCCTGCGATGTTGGCGTCGTCTCGCCAGGTGCACATCGGGCCGGCCGGTCCTGCGGATTGCTTGCCCGGTCTGGCTCGCGGTCAGGACGCTGCATGGGTCGTCCTGGAACGGCTGCGTGTTGCCCAAGGGGGTTTCGACCTTCGGGGCGCCCGCGGCCGGCAGGTCGGTGCTCGGATTGGCCTGCTCCGTCGAAGGAGACTGTCCCTCGGATGATCGGCTCGAGGAGCCCGCCTGGCCGGTATCGACCGGGAGTGCGTGTCCCTCGTCGGTACCGGAGCAGGCGGTGAGCAGCAAGACCCCGGCGGCGGCGCTGGCGAGAGCGTGCCGTGTGCAACGCCGCGTCACCTAGATCGTCCCCCCGCCTTGCTGTTCCGATTCGATGCGATCGACGAGGCGACCGAGCCAGCTTTCGTTCTCGTCCTCGTTCGCGGTGTGCACGCCGAGCGCTTTCTCGCACAGCTCGATCTGGGCAAGGGCGTACTCCCGCATCTCGCCGAGCATGCGCTGGTAATCGTGCCCGGAGTCGTTGGCCTTGGCGGCCATGCCGGTACTTGCCGGATCCAGCCCTGGCCCCTGAACCGCCGACATCGGCGCGGAACCATCAAGTCCGTCCTCACAGTCCTTGATCAGACCGTTCCATTCCTTGATGATCTCCCGCATGGTGGGTTCGTCGTAGGCGAAGCTGCCTGCTTGCTGGGCTGCTTGGACCGGAGCCGCCGCCCCGCGAACGATGTCGTGCAGGCCGCTGCGCTGGTCACCAGCCTGGCCCTCGACCCACATCCGCTACGTCCCCTCCCTCGAACGGACACCCACCGGTTCGACACCGGATGGTACCGGGTTGGTTCCGCTGCGTAGACGACTTTGCGTAAACCGCCCTCAGTGCAGGGCGCGGCACGTCGATGAGCTGCGCGCAACCGGTTCCGATGCTCTAGCGGTCACCCGAAGGGTGTAGCAGCCGCCTGTCCCCGGAGTTCGGCCGCCGGGGCAGGTTTCGCGCCCAGGCCGGTATCCGCTCGGCTTCACCGGTCGCGCGGGCGCACCCGATACAGATCTGCCCGGCATCGGTGCAGACGACCATGCTCGGCGGTGCGTGGTGGCCACAGGCCGCCTCCAGCACGGACGGGATCGGCTCCGGTAGGAGCCAGGCATGTACGCGCAGGTCCCGGTTCGATCGCCACCAACCGCCGACCCGGTGCGGATGGTCCGTGTTCATGTGTCCGGGCTCGTGCTGGTGGTGGTTTGCTGAGGGATGTGCTGGGCTGCCTGCTCGAACAGTGGGGTGAGGCGTTCGACGGCGCCCCAGGCGAGGATGAGGCAGGAGGTGTCGCCGTGTTGGCCGGCGATCGTGACCTGGGCTTCGTTGCCTGCGGTGTCCAGTTCGAAGGTGGACTGCTCGTCCACGTACATGCAGGTGTCGGTGCAGAGCCCGCCGTTGGTAGGCCTCATGGTGGTTACCTCCCTGCCCCGGCCTGAGCAGGGGCGATGTGCCGCAGGACGCGTACTCGTCGTTGTTCGGCGTCCGGGGCGGCGTTGATCTTGCTGTGTTCTTCGGCGAAGTAGCGCCGTAGCTGGTTGCGGGCGCGGTAGGCCAGTGCGTCGACGGCGGCCGAGGTGAGGTTCAGTGCCGCGCCCGGAGGAGGGACTGTGCTGCCGCCCTGCGCATGGCGACGCGGAGGTAGGGCAGGAAGGTCGTGTCCCCGGGTCCGTGGCCGTGCAGGAGCGCGGTCAGGGTGTTGTCGAAGGCCGTGGCCACCAGCTCGTCCGTGTCGATCTGTGCACCGGCGTAGCGGCGGGCCACGCGGGTGGCGTCGGCGTGGTGGGTCGCGAACAGGTGGCCGTAGGCGTCGAGGTCGCCGTCCCGGACGCGGCTGGTCAGGTCGGTGGTCATGATGGGGGCCGTTCGACGAGGCGGTGGCGGCCGCCGGCGTTGGGGTTGCCGGTGGCCCGGTGCGCCGCCGGGGCGTCGACACTGCGCGGCTGCTGGTGTGTGGCCTGTGCGCGTGCGGTGGTGGCGTGGACGGATACGGCGGGGTCGTGGAAGCTGTGGTTTCCGCGGTGCGCTCGGCCGGTGAAGGCCAGCCCGAGCCAGAACCCGACGGCGATCGCCATCAGGCACGCGCCGACCAGCGCCGCGACCGGGACCATCACTGCTCCCCCGTCGACGGTGGCTGTGCTGCGGCGGCCGCGCACCGCCGGCACAGGTCCTCGCTCGCGTGGGACAGCATCTCGGCCTCGCCGGGGGCGAACTGCTGGCCGCACAACGCGGTGAGCACCCGGACGTAGTCGCCGATCGTGACCGGCTGGCCCGTGCGGGCCGGTGGTGGCACCAGGTGCACCGTGCGGGGAACCCCGGCCCGCGGCGTGAATCGGATGAGGCGCAGCGAGTCACTCATCGGGGCCTCCGTTCTCCGGGGCCGGTGGACGGCGGGTTCTCGTCTTCGTCGGTGGCCGGCCAGACCAGATCGAGCAGGTGCGCGAGGTCGTTGTGCGCGCTGAGATGCCAGCGCTGGGCCAGGAGCGGAACGTGCGGCCGTTCGGTGACGGCGGCCAGCCGGGTGATGCCGGCCGGGTGCGCGTCGACGGTCAGCCGATGCAGATCCGCGTGCCCGGTGAGCAGAGCGACGGCCGCGGTGATCACCTCGGAGTGCGCGACGACGAGGATCCGCCCGCCGGTGGTGTGGTGGTGGAAGAGGTCCCGGAGGCAGGCGTGGGTCCGGTGCAGGAAGTGCCACCAGGACTCGCCGCCGTCGATCAGGGGGCGGCTGGGCCGGTCCGGGTCGGGTGGCCACCGGCGCCGCAGCTCCTCCCAGGGGCGGCCCTCGGCCTGTGGGCCGGGATCGGGCACGCGCAGGGCAGGCTCGAGGATCGGGTCGAGGCCGAGGTGTTCGGCGAGGGCGTGGGCGGTCTGGCGTGCACGCAGGACCGGGCTGGCGTGGATCCGCAGGACGGGCCGCCCGCGGTCGTGCTCGGCGCGCAGCCGGTGGCCGAGCCGGTGTGCTTGCCATCGGCCGAGGTCGGTTAGGCCGCCGCAGGCGTCGCTGGCGATGACCCCGTTCACGGAGCAGTGGGCCTGGCCGTGCCGGGCCAGGAGGATCTCACGCATCGGCGGGGTCCTGGTCGGTGCTGGTGCCGGTGAGGTAGCCGTCGCGCTGGTAGGCGCGGTAGTGGTGGCCGAGACAGGCCCACAGCACGTCGTCGAGGTCGAGGACTGCGGCGAGGGTGAGGACGCGTTCCACGAGCTCGGCGACCGTGTCGCGTAGGTGTGTCGGGGTGGCGGTGCCGTGCTTGTCCTGCTTGACGCCCATGCCCCGGGTGTGGTGTACGGCGGCGGCCAGGGCGCCCGCGCTGGAGGTGAGTTCGGCCAGTAACCGGTAGCAGCCCGGTGGGTCGTCCCCGCGGGTACGGGTGGCCGGTGCGGGGAGGTGGAAGGGGATCCCGTAGTGGCCGGCGATGCCGGCGGCGGCGCGCAGGACGTCCTCCACTTCCTTGCCCGCGCCCAGGCGCAGCAGGTCCCGGGACGGGCCGGTCGGGGTGTTCGGCAGGGCAGGGCCGACCTCGTGCAGCGCGAGGACGGCCTCGGCCAGTTCGCCGAGTTCCTCCAGCAGCCGGCCCAGGCGGTCGCCGGGGGTGTTGTGGTGCGGGAAGCGCCGGTCGAGTGCGGCGGCGATGCGGGCCAGTGCGGTGGCGTGCTCCACCGGCGTGCCGTGCTGATCGTGGATCACGAGGGTGCTCCTGGAGGGTCGGTGACCAGGCGTGCCTGGTGCAGCAGGTGGCGGTCGTGCGGTGCGAGCCTGGTGCGGGCAAGGCCCTGGGTCAGGGTGCGGATCTCCGCGCGGGCGAGGTCGGGATAGTCCTGGCTCAGCTGCGGCCAGCACCGCAGGAGCAGGGCAAGGTCGCGGCGCTGCGCCTCGGGGTCGGCCTCGCGACGGTGCCGGTCGGCGATGGTGGTCCAGCACGCCGGGACGACGCGGTCCTCGGCCACGGGCAGAATGCGGTGCGCCCGGCCGCGCCAGCCCCACCACGGTCGCTGGCCGGGGGCTGCGTGCACGAACATCAGTGGGCCCGGTCGGGCGTCGTAGCCGGCCTGGGCCTCGGTGAACTCCCGCGCGACCACGTATCCAGTCCACAGTGGCCGGTCGAGGGTGCCGGTGAGCAGTTCGTGGTTGCGGCCCCCTTTCACCACGACCGCGTCGGCATCGTGCAGCGTCCGCAGCACGGTGGGGTGCAGCTTGTCCAGCAGGACGGCCGCGGTGGCCGGGCCGTGCGGGCTGACTGCGACCCGGCCGGTATCGACGGCGGCGGCGAGGTCCCGCAGCGCGGCATGACTGAGCAGGAGCCGGACATCGGCGTGGGTGGCGTCGTTGTCCGTGCGGCCGCTGCGCGGCGCCACGGTGACCCGGAGCCGGGGATGGCGGCGGAGTAGGTGCTGCAGGAACAGCAGGTCGACCGCGGTTTCGATCAGGTCGTCGGTGAACAGCACCAGGTGTGCCGCACCGGCGCCCACGGTGGTGTGCAAGGCGGCCAGGTGGTCCACAGCCCGGGGACGTTGCGCGGAGACCACCAGCGCGGCCGCCACCCGGGCGGGCCAGTTCGCACCGCGGGGGATCGTCAGCGGCTGGCATACCGCCCGGCCACCTTTGATACCCAGGTCGAGCAGTCCGGCGGTCAGTGCCCAGCGGCACAGCTCGTCGCTATCGGTGGGTTGCTGGCGCGCGGCCAGGCCGGTCAGCAACCCCATGGCCACGCCCCGGCTCCGGTCGATGCTGGCGGGCAGTGGATCGAGGTCGTGTCCGGGATCGCCGGTCAGGCACCAGGCCGCGACCCGGTCGATCAGGTACGGCGCCTCCTGGTTCCACACCGTCTCGGCCACCGGCCGCCCGTCGTGATCCGGTAGCTCCAGCACCCGCCGCACCTGGTCATGGACGTGCTCCGCGGCCGTGCCGCTGGCGGCTCGGGAGCGCGCGCCCAGTCGCCGGGTGACCAGGTCGCGCAGCCACACGGCCCCGTCCCGCTCCTCCGGGGCGAGCCACCGTGGACGGCTCTCCAGCCGTTCGGCGAGGGTGAACGAGTCCGGGACGCCGACCAGCAGCGACCCCGCCTCACCAGGCTCGCAGGCGCGGCCCAGCACGGTGTCGCGGTGCTCACGCCATCCGGCCGCGTCGACCGTGACCCACTGGGACGGCGGCAGCATCGGTGGCCGGGCGTCACACATCGGACACCGCCACCTCGCCGACCCGGTCGTCCCAGTACAGGGCACGGCCGGTCTCGTGGTCGGACAGGTCGGTCTCGGTGAAGGCGTACATGTCCACCGCGAACAGCCGACCGTCCGGGCGGATGCCGTACTGCGTCCGGGATCGATCGCGCGGGGTCGGCTTGTACCGGCGGCCGGTGCCGACCTCGGCCAGGTCGAGCGCCCCCGGCACCGGGCTGGCCGCCCCGTCCGCGGCACCCAGATCGTAGATCGGCTTGAACGCCACGAACCGGGGATCGTCGATCACGTCCCCGGTGGACTTCCGGGACAGGCCCGCGCCGCGCAGGATCGCCTCGGTCACCTCGCGCGCCTCGGCCTCCTGGGCCACCGTGGTCTTCACGTTCAGCCGCAACCGCCGCGCGTCCGCCCTGGTCTCGCCGCGGTCCGCTGGCAGTTCCCACAACGGCTTGGCAATCCGCACATCGGCCGCCAGAGCGGCCACGTAGTCCTCGGTGCCCCAAGTGGCGTCCGCGGGGGTGATCGTGATCTTCAGCTGGGACACCAGCACCGGCATCGCCGCCAGCACGGTCAGCGCCTGCCGCGCCGTCCGGCGGCCCTCCGACCCGTTGGTCACCACATACAGCCCCTGCCCACCCAGGCGCTCCCGCCACAACAACGCCAGGTCAGCGGCGGTCGCCGTACCGTCCCGCCGGGTGCGCGACACCCAGTCCAGCGGATCCGAGATCCGCCAGCAGTGCACGGTCCGCTCCGGCCGGGCAGACAGCCCCAGCCGGCGCCGCGCCGCGGCGACCGAGTGAAGACGGCGAGACAGCGTCCGCAACGAGGCCCGCTCCACCCGAGCGGCCGAACCATACGCCGGGCAATGCCGGCACCCCCGCGCACAGTTGTCGATCGCCAGCACGAACCCCAACTGCGACACGACCTCCGCGGAACTCAGCGCCGGGGTCATGACACCGGCCCCGTCCGCGTCCCGGCGAGCTCGGTCCACAATCGCCGCTTCCACCGCGCCACGCTCACCGGCGTGTCCGGATACAGCAACGCCGGAGCACACCGCCGAACATGATGACGGCGCCCAGCAATCACCTCCCGCAACCGATCCGCCGCCCCAGTAGCGTCCGCAACCTCGGCCGACAGGTACATCCGATACACCCGGTACGCCGCCGCGATCACCGCATCGATCGACTCCGCACACCGCTGCGCATCCGGGCACCGCTCCTGCGCCGGGCACTGCACCACCAGATCCGCCGTCCAGTGCGCGGCAGGCGGCGGGAACGGATGAACACCCCACGCCGCACGCAACGCCCGAACGGTGGAACGGTCCTTCCGCCTCAGGATCGTCCGCAACTGGGACACGCTGAGATCCGGCAACAACCGGCCCAGCCGGGCAACCCGCACCGGCGGCCGAGCCGCCAGCCGCACCACCAGCGCCGTCGTATCCGGCGGCAGCAACGCCGGCAACGACACCGACTCCGCCACCAGCGGCCGACCGGCCACCTGAACGTCCTGGAACACCGCAAGATCGGTCGCCCGGTCGACGTCCGGATGGCGGCGCTGATCGGCCTCATCCGACAACCAGGACCGCAACCGCTCGGCCTTACCCTGCCCCCGCAAGGCGGTCACCAGCCGATCCGACGCGGTATAGCACTCCAGCCCCTCCGCAGCGCCCAACGCCGCAGCCGCGGTGCTCTTCCCCGTACACGTCTCCCCGGTCACCACAACCACCGGAGACACCGCCGACAGCCCCGCTCCGGCAACATCATCGCCGCCAGAGCCCGCCATCACCCCCGCGTCCTGGATCACCACGCCGACCCCTCCTCATCGTCGAATCCGATCGCATCTCGTCGAACAACAAGCCGGACAAACACACCCCCATCGCCGCCGCAGCCACAGACCACGCACCCCGGCCAACCGGCGTCTCACCGTGGCCCGGCCCCTATGCGGGGTAAGGGGCCGGACCACGGGTCCCGGGGCGCGCCGCCGGAGGGGCGAGCGTCGTAACGGCAGCGCGACCGCACCGGTATCCCAGAAGCCAAGCGGTAAGCGATCGGGCAACGGCCGCTCAGCCGTGACTAGCGGCCACGTTCATCAGCCCGCGCCGCCGCGACAGCGTCATGTCGCCGCATCGCAGCGGCGATCACCGCGGCAGCCAGGTAGCCCCGCAAGCGGCCCACATCAAGCGGAGCGAGGACCGCAACCTCGCCGTCACCGAACCGCAGAGCGACCCGGTTCTCCGCGTCGAGACCAACACCGAGCCGTTGCCGGTGCCCGGTCCCATCGCGGCACGGCACCAACTCCTCGCGCCTACCGCGCGATATCCATCCCATGACCGTCGGACGCATGGTTGATTCGTCCTTTCCACAGTTGGCGGCTGGTCCGCACGACCTCGGCGGCGCTGGCTGAAGTGCGCCTCGGCCGTGCGGACCAGCGGTGGTGCGCACCGGTGGCCGCGTCGCACTACCGGTGACACGACGGGTACCTCGACCACCGGGGATCCCGACGTGCGCACCTCGTTCACCTACGGCGGACGCCAACGCGCCTCGCCGCAGCTTGAGCAGCTGCTCCACAGTTCAGAGCGGGCCACGGCAGAGACAGCTGGATGACTCGTACGCATCGCGGCCTCGGACACGTCGAGGCTCGCGCCTGCGCTAGCGTTCAATGCCGCGTGACAACCCTCAAACTTAGAAGCTCCTATCTACAGGAGTAGACTAATATAGGAGTCATCATCTTGGCGAGTAGTCCGAACGGGTGGTCTCATATGTGCTCTACGACTGCCCGATACTGGAGACCGGCACCCGTGACCTTGGAGGCAGCTGCAGATGGCAATCACCAGGACGGTTCCCTTGTTGATGCTGATCAACGAGCTGAACCGGCTGAAGGCCGCGTCCGGCAAGAAGGACACCGAGGCCGCCGACCATCTCGGCAACCAGGCGTCGAAGATCAACCGGATCCTGCTCGGCCAGTCCAAGGCCTCCGTCGGAGACGCCATGGCGCTGGCGAGGTTCTACGGAGCCACAGAGGAGCACGTCGAGGTCATCGCCGACCTGGCACGCAAACTCGGTAAGCGCGGCGACTGGGGCGGCTACGAGAACGTCTTCGCCGAATCGATGAGGCTCCGCCTCGACCTGGAGCGGGCCAGCAGCCGGATGCGCCAGTACCAGACCGAGATCATTCCGGGCTTGCTGCAGACGGAGCACTACATCCGTGCTCTACATGAAGCCCCACATCCCTTCGGGTTGACCTACGATGTGGAACACGCCGTAGCGGCCCGACGGGAACGCCAGTCGATCCTGCATCGCGTCGACAAGGGCAAGACCATCAGCTTTGTACTGTCCGAGTCCTGTTTACGATGCCTGCCAAAGGCCGATGATGAGAAGCTGATCCGCGAACAACTCGCACACCTCACTGAGATTGCCGAGCTTCCGAACGTGCAGCTTCAAGTCTTGCCGTTCAATCCGGTCAGCCCGGTCACGTACCGAGCGTTGAGTTTCACGCTGCTACACGTACCTGGACCCGGAATCGCCTCCCCGCTCGACTTCGCTTTCCTTGAGCAATACAACGAGTCGCGCTACATCGACAAGTACGAGCAAGTGGAGGCATACGAGCAGCTGTGGGGGTACCTCCAGGCCGCCGCGCTGGCCCCGAAGGACTCTATCGAGTTCATCGGGAAAGTGGCGGGCGAGTACAAGTAACGACTACCGGAAGGAACGTCCATTGGAAAAGAGCTACCTGCACCCGAGCGCGTTTGATGGCGCTCAATGGCAGAAGTCCTCGCTCAGCGAGCCTTTGAAGGACTGCGTAGAGCTCGCCACGGTCGGCGAGACAGTCGGCGTGCGCGATTCCAAGACCCCAAGCGCTGGCATCCTCCAGTTCACCCGCGAAGAGATTCGCGCCTTCATCGCTGGAGCAAAGAACGGTGACTTCGACCACCTGACAGAATAACTCATGGACATCGACGCACGGAGAGAACGAAGATCTTGATCGAACTCTCCGTGCGTCGCCCAGCGCCACCGAGCCGCCTCGACGGTTCTCATCGGGAAGCGCAGAAAAGAGATGGTGAACAAATGAGCGACGATTTGGCGTGGCGCAAGAGCAGCTATACCGGCGGAGGCTCGGGCGGAAATGACAACTGCATCGAGATCGCCACGACCGCACATTTAGCGCATGTCCGCGATACTAAAGACCGAAACGGCGGACTGTTGCCTGTAAGTCATGGCGCGTTCCAGGCGTTCTTGGCAACGCTGAAGGATCAAGACGCCTGATACTGAGCAGCCGCGACGGCTGGGCCTCTACGCGGTCACCAGGCCGGTCGTCTCGTGGGAATGGGAAGCCTCCATGAAGGCCCCGCGGGGTCGCTGTGCCAGATGCGGTGTTCGTTGGGGGTCGCGGTGATGCCGAAGTCGTGCCATGGGGGTGTGCCGAGGTGGTTCCATTCCGTCCAGGCGGACTCTACGGCGGTCCAGAGTGGGGTGGGACCCGCCTCGCGCGCCGTGTAGTGACCGCAGGCGTCGGCGTGGCGGGTGACCTCGGCCCAGGAGCCGTCGGGGGCGAGCAGGTAGGTCACCGGTGTGTGGTCGTCGGCGAGGCGGATGCTGCGGAAGGTCTCGGCGGGGAGATGGAGTTGGGCGAGGAATCGGAACCCGCCGTCGAGTTCGGCCGGGTCGAGGGTGCTGGGTCGGGTTGTGGCCTGCTGCGTGGTGGGTGTGGGTCGGTGTGACCCGCTGGTGGGACCGGTGGTGGTGCGGCGGCGCATGAAGCATCCCCACCACGGGAGGAACTTTCCTTGCACGACGGGCTGCTCGCCGCGGCGTAACGCGACGAGGTTGCCGGCGCCGAGTGGACCTTCGAGGTGGGCCAGGACGAGGCCACCGGGACGAAGCTGGTCGATCCAGGCCGGAGGGATCGCGCGCAGCGCGCAGGTCGCGATGATGCGGTCGAACGGCGCGTGGTCTGCGAGGCCGTCGGCTCCGTCACCCGCGGCGAGCGTCGGCCGGTAACCCAGCCCCGATAGGCGGTGGCGCGCGGCGGTTACGAGCGCGGGGTCGATATCGACGGAGTACACGTTACGGTCGCCGAGCCGGTGGGCCATCAGCCCGGCGTTGTAACCGGTTCCGGTACCGATCTCCAGCGCGCGCATCCCGGTGGAGAGTTGCAGGGCCTCGAGCATCCGGATCATCAGGTCTGGTTTGGTGGAGCTACAGACGGGGACCTGGACGCCGCGCTCGCTGTCGTCGACGATCTCGGTGATCAGCGTGGTGGGTGAGTACACCAGCTCCAGCCACCGCGCGACGTCGGCGGGGTCGTGTGGTTCGTGTGCGATCCACCGTGCCGGGCGCGTGCTGGTGTCCTGCAGGTAGTAGCGCGGGACGAACTCGTGTCGAGGTACGGCGAGCAGGGCCGCACGCCACTGCGGGGTCCGCAGGTCACCATCCGCCGTCAGCCGGTCGGCCAGCCGCCGAGCAAGCGGGCGCCAGGTCGGCTCCGTCACCCCCGCCGTCACCGGATACCTCCGCCGGCGAGGAGCCGGACCAGGCTGTCGGTGATCGGCACCCCGGCCATGGCCTCAAGGAAACCGTACTGACCGCCCGGATTGCACTCCAGCATCGACACGACCTCGCCCCGCTCATCATGCGGATCGGGGCCGAGCACGAGATCGAAGGCTCCGTAGACCAGGCCCAGCTCGGACATGAACGCCCGCAAGGCCGTGACGACCCGATCGGGAAGATCGATCACCTCGAACGACAAGGACTGGATGTCCGCCTTCCAGTCGATATAGGACTCTTGCGATCCGGCGCGGATCGCGACCGCGAAAACGTCCTCCCCGACGATCACCGCACGGCACTCTCGCAGCTTCGGAACCCAGTCCTGCAGCTGGTGAGCTGTCACCTCGATGCCGGCAAGGTCCGCCAGATCCGGTGCGGTCAGTCGCCGGGTGTAGCCCATCCGGTAAGTATCGTTCTCGAACAGGAGATTGGTACTGAGCGGTTTACACACCACACCCGTCGCCGAGGACCGAGCAAACCGGGTTACAGCTGTATCCCTGTTCGTGATCAAAGTTCGGGGAATACGCAGTCCACAGCGAGCCCCAACCGAGTACTGCACCGGCTTGTACGCCGCTGTCGCGGCGAGATCGGGTCGGTTGACCCAGAAGACACCAGGCAGGGCCAGCAGCACCCCGGCAACGCCGAGCTTGGCTTCCCTACGCGCGTAGTCGGCTTCCGCCGCCGACATACCCTCCGGCATCCGGAACAACGAGGGCGACCGCACCCACACGGCACGGACCGATGCCAGGTCGACCTCGTGGTACTCAGTACGCAGGCAGCCCTCCCACGCCCCGTCGCGAAACATCGCGTCCAGCGCCAGCCGCTGCGGGAACCAGGACAGGTCGATCCGCACCACCGGCACACCGGCCTCGGACAGTCCCTGGATCACCCCGTCCGCGGTGCGGTCCAACTCCTGGGCGAGCACCAGAACCGTCATCGCCTCAACCAGTGAAGTCCGGGATGGTCTCCCAATCGTAGTCCTTCGATGGGCCTTCGTCCCCGTCCTTGTGGTTGATGGTCGTCCACTCCAGCTTCGCCAGCGGCGGTAGCGGCACTCCGGTCACGACGTCAACCGCCACCTGCCGCACCGGGCAGTACCGGTACGACGTGGGCGGGGTCGGTACCCCGACATCGGACACCCAACGCAACCCGAACGGCCTCGCCCCCGGACCCGACGGGGACTCGCTGGACGCCGGCACGGCACAGCCCGAAGGAGCCAGCGGGAACCGCTCGGAAACCCCAACCAACGGATCACCGACGAACCGCGCACCAGCCACCACACCCACCCCCTTCACCGAGAGAATCCGAACCAATACTAGACGCATACACCAGCGGCCGACAGTACCCACGTCCGCGGCTGTCATCGGCCGCGGACGTAAGCTGCGCCTTCGGCGAGATCGCCGCCTACTACGAATCGCTCACGGCGGGTGTGCGGGGGCCAGCATGATCGGAGCCCCACCCGAAGTCCGTCGAGTGGGGCTCCGAACGACGCGAAGCCAGCTGCAGGCGTGGGCGATGATGACACTCGCCGGTCGAACTTCTCGGCGCGGCTGGGCTCGGACCGGTGATGGTCACATCCGTCCTCACGGCGCCCGGGGAGTTACTTGCCTTCCTGTACGGCGCGATGCTGCCAGGCGGCGATGGTGTCGATGTCCTCGGCGGTGAGCCCGACGCTGGGCGCCACGGTGTGCAGCAGTGCTGGTCCTGAATGATGCGCTGCTACCCACGCCCGATCGGTGTCGGTCGTCTCGTCATCGATCCACACGAAGGGAAGCCCCGCCGCATGGTCGACGATCCGGCGAGTCTTCCAATGCAGTCCTATCCTGGCGTCGTGCTCGTCTTCGAAGGAGCCTGGCCACGTCAGCACCGGCAACGCCGGAAGGCCCAGCAGTGGGGCAATGCACTCATTGGCCTCGTCCACCCAGGTGGTGGCCCAGATGAGGTGGCAACCAAGCGCGAGCAGCCTGGGTCCGAGTGCCGGATTGACCCGGGCGAGCAACGGATTGCACAGCTCCACGTCCGCCTCGAGCTCGTACTCCCTGACAGCGCCCCCGAACGGAATCAACGGCCCATCCACGTCGAGGTACAGCAGCGGCAGCCCCATAGCATCGACAGCGTATCCGACCGCAAAGCATCCAGGACGACAGGCGAACGTCCGCTCATGCCGATGAGTGGACGGGGTCACGCGCTGGTGGCGGTGGTCCTCCGGGCTCGCCGTCGCGCAGCTTCAGCGGCGCCTGTCGGGGGTGACGATCTCGAACGCGGCCGTTCACGAAGGTGAGAACGGCGCTTGGGTGCAGCCGCAGCACCTCGCCACCGGCCGCAGGCTTGGCAAGCAGGTCGAGCAGTCGTTGGTGGCGATCCGGTAGGGCCTGGCCCGCAACGTCGCCCCCTCGAAGTTCCCACTGACAGTCGGCGAAGAACGTCTCCTCCATTGTGTCGTTGGTGTCTTCGGTCTCCAACCTTGCATACTGACACCGCCACATTCAGCGCGACCAGATGGATCGCGCAGACTTGGATGCCATTCAGGACAGTCTGGTATTCGAGTTGACTCCTGTCTGTCAGGTGCTGACACTGAACGATCGTGGAGGCGGAGTACCCGTGCCCGTGCTGTGGGCATCTGATGTTCACTGAGCCGCCAGGCTCCCACGAGATCTGCGAAGTGTGTTTCTGGGAGGACGATGCGGTCCAGTTGCGGTGGCCTGACTGGAGCGGCGGTGCGAATACCCCTGCACTGATTGATGCGCAGCGTGCCTACGCCGAACTCGGTTCGATGGAGTTTCGTTTCACCGGTCTCGTGCGTACAGCCACCCCATCCGAGCCGGTCGACGACGGCTGGCGCCCCATCGATCTCGCCGTCGACAACGTCGAGCTCCAGGGTGTCAACAGCGCACCTTGGCCGACTGATCACACGTCGCTCTACTGGTGGCGACCGAACTACTGGCGTCGAAGCTGACACTCTGGTGCGCCGAGTATCGCTTAGCCCCGGGCTTTCGCGGGAGTGAGGGTTTGGCGGCGTGCCGTGGAAGGAGAATGGTGCTCTGAGCTGCGATGATACGGCTTGTCGAAGGTCGTATTGGTCGCAGGTTCAGGAGCACCATTCAGGTGAGTAAGTGTAGGTCGCCGTATCCGCGGCTGGTGGTAGGCGGGTCGGGTTCGGGTGTCGTGTCGCAGGCCGGGGCGGTGTTGCTGCTGCGCACGGCCGACGCGGTCGGGCTGACGGGCGCGTTGTCGAGGGCGTTGTCACCGTGGCGAAAACCCCTGGCCGTGCACGATCCGGGCAAGATCGTGCTGGATGTGGCGATCGCGGTCGCGCTGGGCGGCGACTGCCTGGCCGATGTCGGCCTGCTGCGGGCCGAACCGGGCGTATTCGGGCGGGTGGCGTCGGATCCGACCGTCTCCCGGTTGATCACCACACTGGCCGACGACGCGGGCACGGCGGTGACGGCCATCCGGTCCGCGCGCGCCGCGGCACGTGGTGTGGCGTGGGAACGCGCCAGTGACCACGCACCCGATCACGGGATCGACGCCGACGATCCGCTCATCATTGACCTGGATGCCACGCTGGTGACCGCGCACTCGGACAAGGAACGCGCCGCACCGAACTTCAAGCAGGGGTACGGGTTTCATCCGTTGGGTGCGTGGGCCGACCACGGTGTCGACGGGACCGGTGAGCCGCTGGTGGTGATGTTGCGGCCGGGCAACGCCGGTTCCAACACCGCGGCCGATCACCAGCAGGTGCTGGCGGACGCGTTGACGCAGCTGCCGTTCCAACCGGGCTATCGGGTCGGCAGAAAAGTGTTGGTGCGCACCGATTCCGGCGGCGGAACACATGACTTCGTGCGCTACTGCCACCAGCGGCGGTTGCAGTACTCGGTCGGGTTCACCCTCACCGAGACCACCGCTGCCGCGGTCGAGAAGATCCCTGAGCATGTGTGGACGCCCGCCTACGACGCCACGGCCAGGTCCGGGACGGGGCGTGGGTGGCGGAGCTGACCGGGTTGATCGACCTGCCCGGCTGGCCCCCCGGCATGCGCGTCATCGTCCGCGCCGAACACCCGCACCCCGGCGCGCAACTGCGGTTCACCGACCGTAACGGGCTGCGGCTGACCGCGTTCGCCACCAACACCACCCGCGGCCAACTGCCGGATCTTGAGCTGCGGCACCGCCGCCGCGCCCGCTGCGAAGACCGCATCCGCACCGCGAAAGACACCGGGCTTGCCAACCTACCTCTGCACGGTTTCGACGCCAACCGGATCTGGATCGAGATCATCTGCCTCGCGGCTGAGCTCACCGCCTGGATACAGACGCTCGCCCTCCACGGCCACGACGCGCGCCGCTGGGAACCCAAACGCCTGCGGCTGTTTTCCCCCACCGCGCGGCTGGCCCGCCACGCACGGCAAACCCAGCTCCGGTTCGCCAAACACTGGCCCTGGACCAGACTGATCACCACCGCACTCGCCCGCCTACACCCCGGCTGACCAGCCCAAACCCGCCCCAACAACCAACGAAGGGACATCCATCCGGGCCCGTGGAACCCGGCAGCCAACCCGCTGAACGGGCCGCCAACCACGCCCCACGACCAGAAACACCATCAAAAACCCAATCCGAACCCGATCAGGCCAGCACGTCAGCCACGCGAAAGATCAGGGCTAAGCAGGCAAGGGCGAGTCCAACTTGGCCACTTGAGCCGTGACGGCACCCATCTCAACGTTTCATTGAGGTGATCTCAGCGACTTTTACGTGAGTCGGCCGTGTTCGAAATGGGTGAGCACGAGGGCGGCTTGGACGATGTCGTCGATCCTGCGAGGGCTGGTCGTGAGATGGCGCAGCGATCGCCAGCGCCCGGTCAGTAGCGCGAAGCCACGTTCGCCGAGGCAGCGCAGACTGCGCAGCAGCGCGTTGTAGGTCCGGGCGTCCGCATCGAGTGCTCGCCCGTTGGCTGGCTGCTTGATGGGCGTGTGCACACCGATTCCCGCCCCTTCGTAGCCGGGATCGGCCAGCGTGGACAGGTCCAGCCGGGAGGCGGCCCAGTACAGCGCGCCGAGGACCTGGTCGCGGGCCGCGGTCAGGTCGTGCACCGAGCCGGGCTCGACCTCGGAGACCCACAGCGGGAAGCCATCTGGGTCCATCAGCGCCTGCACGTTGCCGCCCGACTTGCGGGCCTTGCCGGAGTACCAGGCGTCGATCTGTTCACCCTTGACGCTGGTGGTCTTCTCGCCGAGCCGATCGGTGGAGAACACCGTCCCGTCCAAGACCAGATGCGGCGCGCCGTAGGCTTTGGCCTGACAAAGCGCATCGTGCAGGTCCGGCGCCTGGGCGGCGAGCACCTCAATCACCTCGGTGAGATAGCGGTAGCCGGTCGCCCGCGAGATGCGGTGATCACGCGCGAGCGCGGCCACGTCGCGGTTGTCCCGGAACCAGCGCAGCCCGAACACGGCCTGTCGAAAACACGTCAGCGCCCGGCTACCGCGGCGGGTGCCGCGCTCGCGACGCTCGGCGTGCAGGAGCCGGCTGAGGAACCAGGCCAGTTCACGCGGCACGTCGAGGATGGCACGATAGGCAATCACGTGGAGTCCTTCTGGTGAAGATCATCTTTGGCGAGAGACCTTCTACCAGGGACTCCACGCCCATCTTCACCCCACCCGCACGGCCTCCAGCAGGTCAGGCGCTACTCACGCACCAACGATCCTGATCTTGCTGAGATCACCTCATTGGACGGTAAGATTACTCATCGGTAAAATGTAAGGTCGGCATAGATGTAGATCTGCGAGAAAGTCTTATAGAAAGATGAACGATGACTTCAATGAAGTTGGGAAGGGCATGACCGCAGCTAGAAGCCTGGGGCAGGCCAAAGGTGAGCCGCCACGACTGAGTTGGCGCGCGCATGTACATGCTAATAATGAACAGAGTGCTTACCGAACTCTAAACAGGCTGAGTGACTTGCTCAACGAAGAAGTTGAGGTTCAAAGCGTAAAGCGAAACGAGAAATTTCGGGAATCTTTCGTTCTGTCATTTTGGACCCAAGTTCCCGATGCTGCTGTTGATGCCGTGGTGCTCCACATTCTCCTAGTCTGTCAGCGCGTAGCATCAGGTTGGACAGTTACAGGACCAATTATTCATGATGCCGAATCATGGGAATTTGATTTGGTCTGCCCTGAAGGGCTCGGTCGACATTTTCGGGTTTCAGGTGTGTTCTGGATAAGTGTTTCATTTCGAATGTATCCGAATTAATCAACAGGGAGAAGGTGCGCAGGAGCCTGACTCTCCTTTGGCGATGTTAAGTTTTCGTCATCTGGGCTGTGCGGGCGTACCCCGATACCTCCTGCTGTTCTCGATCGTGGATGGTAAGGATGCCGGTGGAATTGCCACGATCGATGTTGATTCGAAGAGATTCGAATCGCCAGGGTGACTGGATCGAGGATATGCTGTCTTGTCTCAGTGGTCGTCAGATCGGTAAAATTTTAAGAATCAGGTGCTTCAAAAGACCATCTTCGATGCTTTCGATAACTGATATTATATCTTTTGGAAGCATGTTGAGATACTATTCTCTTGAATTGACGGGGGCGACAACTCCTCACCTGCGACGGCGAGCAGGTGCGGGTTGTGGCCGTCCGCCACCACACAGCGATACGCACGGTCCACAACCTCACCGTCGAAGGCATCCACACATACCACGTGCAACCCCGTAACGATCACGGAAACAACCAAGAGAAAGAAGTTGT